>CBFGYW010000466.1:0-1901 GCA_965653085.1 uncultured Salinimicrobium sp. | reverse complement strand
AGCACACATTTTGTAACAGATCTTTCGGTCTATGAACAGAGCTTCAGAAAAGGGTTCCGGCACTTCTATGGAGACATTTCAGAATACGCTGTTTTAGCCCTTCTCCCGGCTTATCTCGAGCGGGAGGACTCATCGCTCATCTATATGGTGCAGGACCTCATAAAGGGCAGCAAAAACCACCATAGTGGGTTTTATCTGCACGATCTGGAGGCCCTGAAGGAAAAACTGCTCCTTCTGGAGCAACAGGGGCAGAAAGTGCTGCTGATAGGGGTTTCCTTCGCGCTGCTGGACCTGATTGAAAAACATTCCTTTCACCTGAAGAACACAATTGTGATGGAAACCGGTGGGATGAAGGGGCGAAGAAAAGAAATGATCAGGGAAGAGCTGCACGCCCTCCTGAAGGAAGGTTTAGGCGTAAAGGAGATCCACAGTGAATATGGGATGACGGAACTGCTTTCACAGGGCTATTCTGATGGCGAAGGGATCTTCACCTGCCCGCCCTGGATGAAGATCCTGGTTAGGGATCCTGAAGATGCCCTGGAATTGCTGCCTGCAGGAAAAACGGGAGGTCTTAATGTGATCGACCTGGCGAACTTCAACTCCTGCTCCTTCATCGCAACCCAGGACCTTGGGAAAGAGCTGAAGGACGGAAGGCTGGAGATCCTGGGAAGATTCGACAACAGTGATATCAGGGGCTGTAATCTGCTGGTGCTTTAGGCAGTAAGAAAGCTCCTTCATTCTTGGTCTTTACAAAACTTTAGAATGCAGGTTAATTTCCTGTTAATCAACAGAATAGAATAAAATAAAAAAAATTTATCACGTTAGTGTAAGGAAAGCGTTTTCTAACGACTCAATAGTCGGTTAGATTATGTTTTCATAATTGGTTGGTTAGTTAGAAGCCCCCTTTGCACCATCTGGTAGCGAGGGGGTTTCGTTTTTTATACCACCCTGATGATGTAGGTATTCCTTTTCCCTTTGTTGATGATCACATACTTGTCATTCAGAAGGTCGGCTGTGGTGATTTTATAATCCTCCCCTACCTTCTCCTTGTTGACAGAAATGGAATTCTCTTTCAAGGCTCTACGGGCTTCTGCATTGGATTGAAGAAAACCAGTCATTGCTGAAAGCGCAGCTATCATATCGAGCCCGGCTTCCACCTCATCCCTTTTCACTTCAGCCTGGGGCACGCCTTCGAAAACATCCAGGAAGGTAGCTTCATTCAGGCCTTTGAGATCCTGGGCAGTACTCTTTCCAAAAAGTACTTCAGAAGCTTTTACCGCGTTTTCCAGATCCTCCTGCGAATGCACCATCACCGTGATCTCCTCAGCGAGCTTGCGTTGCAGCTGTCGCAGATGCGGAGCCTCTTTGTGCTGCTCCTCCAGGTTCTCGATCTCCTCTCTGGTAAGGAAGGTGAAGATCTTTATAAAACGTGCTGCATCCTCGTCACTGGTGTTGAGCCAGTACTGGTAGAATTTATAGGGGGATGTACGCTCTGGGTCCAGCCATATATTTCCGGATTCTGTTTTCCCAAACTTGGTCCCATCAGCCTTTGTGATAAGCGGGCAGGTAAGGGCAAAGCCTTTTCCATCACCAATACGTCTGATAAGCTCTGTTCCTGTGGTGATATTCCCCCACTGGTCGCTTCCGCCCATCTGAAGGCTACAGTCCAGTTCGCGGTACAGGTGAAGGAAATCGTAGCCCTGAACCAGCTGGTAGGTAAATTCAGTAAAGGACATCCCTTCGGAAGAATCTGAAGATAGCCGCTTCTTTACGGAATCCTTGGACATCATATAATTGACAGTGATGTGTTTTCCCACGTCCCTGATGAATTCCAGGAAGGAGAAGTTCTTCATCCAGTCGTAATTGTTCACCAGCACGGCGGGGTTCGAACCGTCGAAATT
>CBFGYW010000465.1:0-1903 GCA_965653085.1 uncultured Salinimicrobium sp. | reverse complement strand
CGTGGTTTTACCCTCGGAAAACGTTTTTTATATAATTACGATCTTCTACCTCCTGGCTGGTTTTACCACCGGAAAACGTTTTTTATATAATAACGATCTTCTACCCCCTGGGCTGGTTTTACCCCCGGAAGACATTTTTTATATAATTACGATCTTCTACCTCCTGGGCTGGTTTTACCCCCCGGAAAGCATTTTTTATATAATTTCGATCTTCTACCTCCTGGGCTGGTTTTACCCCCAGAAAACGGTTTTTATATAATTACGATCTTCTACCTCCTGAGCTGGTTTTACCCCCGGAAGGCATTTTTTATATAAATTCGATCTTCTACCTCCTGGACTGTTTCAACCCCTGGAAGAGATTTCTTTTATAAAAACACGATCTTCTACCTCCGGAGCTGTTTCAGCCGAAAGAAATTAATTTTTATTTAAAAACGATCGATCATTAAACCTCCGGAGGAGGTACATCTTTGTAGAAACGCGCTTTAATATACTCAAGCTCCAGAGTAGTGACACCTTTGTTCAGCTCCCTATTTAACCCTTCCCTAAGCCCTTCTTTACCCTTAGCTCACCCCTTGCTCACGGCTTTGACAAGGGGTGAGATAGGGGTGAGGACCGGGTGAGGAAGGGGGGAAGTCCGACGAGGGTAGACCAGGGAGCCAGACGGGGGACCAGTCATACTGGGAGAGAGATCTTTCGCCGAAAGCTTTCGGGAATCTTTTTCAGGCGAGGCAAAACAAAAAGACCAATTTAATCCTTCAGCTCATACCTGTAGAACCCGCCACCTTTGTCATAGCTGCAGAAAATGAGGGTTCTTCCGTCGGGAGAAACCCCGATGCCTCGAGGCTCTGCACCATTTACCTCTGGCAATTCCAGCGTCCACATCTGCTGTTGCTTCTCATTTCGGTAGTGGAAGCTGCTGGGGAAGATCCCGCTGGCCCTTACGGCTGCAAATAAGCCGTTTTCCTGCAGGATCTCCACTCCGCTGGAACCAGAGGCTGTGCTGAGGATATCCTTCGCTTTAACGTAGGATTTTCCATCCTTGCTGGTGTACTGCTGGATCAGGGCGCTGCCTGGGTCGGGGAAGTACAGGGTCTTCCCATCTGGTGTCATTGCAAAGCTGCGGGAAAGTATGCGGTCCTTCAGATCCAGAGTGCGCAGCAGTTCGAAGCCGGAAGGGTCCTCGGTGCTTTGCCTCAGCACGTAATTGGGGTCATCAGCAAAAAGTGACATCGCATAAATCTCCCCATTTTCTGAAACCCGAGGAGCGGTAATTGCCCTTTCCCCTTCAGGGACCTCCCAGACAGCGATTCCCTTCCTGGTGGAAGCATCGATCTTCAGGAGATGGCGGTTGCGGCCTATGAGGATGTTTCCGTCAAGATCTATCCCAATTCCGTTTACCGGACTCATCCTGTATTCCTGTCCATTGATTTGCACCGAACGAATAGGGGAGTAGTCGGTTTCGCTGCCATCGGGATTGAAAACCATCAAGGCCCCGCTGTAATCGGCCAGCCAGAGTTTTCCGGAGTGGTCCCAGCGGGCACCCATCCCGGCGCCTTCAGCATTGGGGATCTTTCCGGTGAATAAATAGTTGGGAGCAGGAACCTCGATGAAATCTGTAAGGGGTTCGCCACTCTTCATAAGTTTCAGCGGAAGGGCGGGGGAGGCGGAAGTGTTTTTTCCTCAGAGGCCAGGACCCGGTGGTAGAAAACAACGGCTTCCCCTTCGGGGGCGTCTCCCAGCAACCGGAACCAGTCCTGCTCTGTTTTCTTCAGTCTGGCGGTGCGGCCTGTGGTTTCGTGTAATACAATTTCAGTAAATGCAGAATCCCTCGCCAGCTGGTAGGTGTAGGTCACAAAGTCCCCATCGGAATCTAAAGCGGGAGTCCATTCCAGCTCATAAAGCG
>CBFGYW010000464.1:0-1913 GCA_965653085.1 uncultured Salinimicrobium sp. | reverse complement strand
AGAACGAACATTGGAGCATCTTTTGAAGGAGCTGAAATAAGAACCTTTTTGGCCCCGGCAGTAATATGCTTTTTTGCTGCTTCATGGCTGGTGAAGATTCCGGTACATTCCATCACCAGGTCCACTCCTACCGCATCCCATTTCAGGTCTTCCGGATTCCTTTCCGCAGTTACTCTTATTGTTTTCCCGTTGACGACCAGGTTTCCGTTTTCAACTTCCACCGTTCCGTCAAATTTTCCGTGAACAGAATCGTACTTCAGCAAATAGGCCAAATGGTCCACATCCAGCAAATCATTCACTGCAACAATCTCAACATCCTCTCTCTTGGCAGCAATCCTGAAAGCTATCCTTCCAATTCTTCCAAAACCGTTTATTCCTATTTTAGTACTCATAATTCTGATTTTATTTAGATTATACTGTAGTTATGTTTAAGACCCTTCTGAGTTCTTTATCTACGGGTCTTTGTTTCTTAATTGCAATTTCAAAATCCACTGAAGTAACTATCCTGTTGGTGATCCCAACCATTACGTTGCTCTCCCCCTTCAGAAGTGCTTCTATGGCGCCAACACCCAGGCGACTTGCAAGTACCCTATCGTAGCAACTGGGGGCTCCCCCTCTTTGAATGTGACCCAAAACGGTCACCCTGATGTCGTAGCCTTCCAGTTTTTCTCCAATATATTCGGCGAGTTCAAAGATGTTCTTCCCGCTCTTTTCCCCCTCTGCCACTACTATTATACTTGAAGTTTTCCCTGATTTCCTGCTTTTCTCCAGGGAATCCAGCAGATTTACAATTCCTGTACTCTCTTCCGGGATAAGAATTTCCTCGGCTCCAGCACCTATTCCGCTGTTAAGGGCGATATCTCCCGCATCCCGCCCCATCACCTCTACAAGGAAAAGTCGGTTGTGTGAACTTGCAGTATCTCTGATCTTATCTATGGCGTCAACTACTGTGTTTAAGGCAGTATCGTAGCCAATGGTGTAATCAGTGCCGTTTATATCGTTGTCAATGGTGCCGGGAATTCCGACAATGGGAAATTTATGTTCTTCATTCAGAAGCATGGCCCCGGTAAAGGTTCCATCTCCTCCAATGACTACCAAGGCGTCTATTCCAGCTTTCCTAAGGTTCTGGTAAGCTTTTTCACGCCCTTCCTTTGTTCTGAATTCCTTGGATCGGGCTGACTTCAGGAAAGTCCCTCCTCTATTGATCACATTTCTTACAGACCTGGCAGTGAGTTCTTCAAAGTCATTTTCAATAAGACCCTGATACCCGCGGTAGATACCAATGCATTCAAGATTATAAAATGCGCAACAGCGGGCTACTGCCCTGATTGCGGCATTCATTCCAGGAGCGTCCCCCCCAGAGGTGAGCACTCCAATTCGTTTAATTTCTTCAGACATTAATTCAAAGCTATTTTAATTAAAGATGATAACTTAATTTACGCAAAAACTAAAACGTTTTCGGTTGATAAATAATAAAAAAGCTCCGAAATGGAGCTTTTTCTTCATTTTTTAGAACAAGATTATTTTTTTAATAAAACTTTATATTCCCAAGGTTCAAATTCAAGTTCCTGATCCTCAGCCAAAGTTAAACCTTCTGAATTCAGGTAATCCTGATACTCTCCTGCCACGTCCAGTGAAAACTTTACCGGCTCGGCACTGAGATTCGCCAGGAAAACCAGCCCCTCATTCTCTTTGCTTCGGATGAAGGCCAGGACCTTTTGATCCTCAGAAGTTTCAAGCCGCACATATTCGGCAGCATCCTTACCACCATTCAAGGCTGGATGAGAATTTTTCAGTGTTCCCAGCTTTTGCATTACCTCCCAAACCCTTCCTTTGGTCTTTGGAATTGAATCCTTTTCAAAAAATTTCAGCCTGTGATCCAGCCCATATTCCTGCCCGCTATAGATAAGTGG
>CBFGYW010000463.1:0-1914 GCA_965653085.1 uncultured Salinimicrobium sp. | reverse complement strand
TACCAATGTAGCTCATCTGGATGGAGGATTAAAGGCCTGGAAAGAAAAGGGCCTGCCGACTGAATAAAACCGAACCTGATTCCATACGCATACCCGTAGTAATTAATTTAATTAATATTAAGAGTGGCAGGAATAGGGATCTGCGAGCAAATAGAATGGTTAAGGAGTAAAGGCTTAGATTGATTTTGCTCCGGATTCATTTCCTGCCATGATTAATATAATGGGACTTCGGAAGATCCAGATTGTTGATCCGAGTATTTACATTCTCAGAAGGAACTTTTGACAAGTAAAAAAATGACAAAAAAAGCCCCCGAAGGGACTTCTATACATCTTAAGGATTTAATCCAGCTAATCGTGCCAGTTCTGCCCCCTTATCTCCAGGGCGGCACATAAAATATCTTTTCGGCTTATCTGTCCAATGAGTTTTCCGTGCTCCACTACCGGGAAGCGCCTGCAGTTGTGCTTATAGAAAAGTGAAGCACAGTCAAAGATGTTCACATCCTTGGTGATCGTGGAAACCTCGGTCTGCATATAATCCTTCACCTTCACATCTCCCACCGGCATATTGAAATACCGGCTTTCAGAGATCTGCTTCATACAATCGGAATCCGAAATGATTCCCAGCAGTTCATTCCTCTCATTCACTACAGGCCCTCCCGAAATCTTATTGTTTACCAGAGCCTGCATTACTTCCAACACCGACTGATCTTCCCGGAACGTTATTAGGTCGGTTGACATATAATCTGAAATCTGGATAGGAGCACTCTGAATCTTTTCCGGTTCCGCGCGCCGCCCCATGAAACTTTTTATTCCCATAGCTAAGTATTTGAATGTGAACAACTAAAAATAAGGAATTCAAATAAGAAATGCTATCAGGTTTAGAATTCTTGGCAATGTTTTAAGAATTTTGTGCTTCTTCAAAGAGGGGTTCTGCCTTTTTGGATATATTTGGATTATGAGGAAAAAACTACATCTTCCAATCTCTGTTCTTATCATTGCTGCAGCTGTTTTCTGGCAATTTTATGGAAGCATGCCGCAGAATATTGAGGCTGATCCGTCGGCATCAACGGAGTTCTCCACACGTTCTGCTTTCGAACACGTTAAGGTACTCGGGCAGCAGCCCCATTATGTGGGCAGCAAAACCCATTCCTTTGCACGGAATTATATCCTTACACAGCTGCAGGAGCTGGGACTGCAGGCTGAAGTCCAGGAAGGCTATTCCCTTTCCAAGGAAGGGATCCTGACAAAACCACAGAACATACTCGCCCGAATTGAAGGTTCAGGAACCGGAAAGGCCCTGGTATTGATGACCCATTACGATAGTGCCGTTCATTCTTCCCCTGGAGCCAGTGATGCAGCCAGCGGGGTGGGGACAATTCTTGAAGGCATCAGAGCTTACCAGGCATCAGGAACCGTTCCGGTGAATGATATCATCATAGTTTTCACAGATGCCGAAGAACTGGGCCTCAATGGTGCCCTGCTTTTTGTAAAGGAGCATCCCTGGGCACAGGAGGTGGGTCTTGCCCTCAATTTCGAAGCCCGGGGCAGTGGGGGCAATTCCTTTATGCTGCTGGAAACCAACAATGGAAACAAGAGCCTCATCGATCATTTCATCAGCGCCAATCCTGAATTCCCTGTCACCAATTCCCTCGCCTACAGCGTTTACAAGATGCTGCCCAACGATACCGATCTTACGGTCCTCAGGGAAGAAAACGGGATCAACGGATTCAACTTCGCCTTCATCGACGATCATTTTGACTACCATACTGCCAATGATACTCCGGAAAACCTGGACCTGAATACCCTCGCCCACCAAGGAAGTTATCTAATGCCCCTGCTGAAGCACTTCAGCGAGGTCCCCCTGGAGAACCTGGATTCCGAAGAAGATGTGATCTATTTCAATTTCCCCATTTT
>CBFGYW010000462.1:0-1916 GCA_965653085.1 uncultured Salinimicrobium sp. | reverse complement strand
CAAAGCCAAACACGTACAGGCCGGCGAAGACATCAGCATCATCACTTATGGTGCCGGAGTGCATTGGGCTCTTGAGGCCCTGGAGCAGAATCCCGACATCAAGGCAGACCTGCTGGACCTGCGAAGCCTTCAACCGTTGGATACTGAGGCTGTTTTCAGTTCAGTAAAGAAGACAGGCAAGGCAATCATCCTGCAGGAGGACACTCTTTTTGGAGGCATAGCCTCAGATCTGGCTGCCATGATCTCAGAGGAATGTTTTGAATTCCTTGATGCTCCCGTAAAACGGGTAGGAAGCCTGGAAACCCCGGTGCCCTTTGCCAAAGCCCTGGAAGAAAACTTCCTTCCCCGGAAGCGCTTCGAGGAAAGCCTCCGGCAGCTGTTGGAATATTAACAGGAATTTTGGAAACGGATTAAGGTTATTCACGTTTCTTCACATATTCAAAGTTAAAATAATAATAATAGTTTGTTCAGGGGAAATACGAGATGTAATTTAGAGTTAACTAATCACTAAACTCTTTATTATGGTACGATTAATCGTAATCTTTCTAATCATCGCAATAATAGCAGCAATATTCGGCTTCGGAGGCGTTGCGGAAGGAGCTGCCGATATAGCCAAGATTATTTTCTACATTTTCCTTGTACTTCTTGTAATATCTTTAATTAGCCGACTTTTCAGAAGGTAATTGTAGAAGAATGAATCCAATGTCAACCTCCGCCTGGAGCTGGCATTGGATTTTTATTTCCTTAAAACTTAAACCTAAGATCATGAGAAAAATAATTTTTATCCTTATAGCAGCAGTACTGCTCGCCTCCTGTGGTGCCAGCCAGGTACAGCGCGAGGCCAGGAAGACTTTCAATGGAAGCTGGACCCTGAGCAATATCTCTTTTCCGAACAATTCTGAAAACCTGCAGGTCACCCTGTTTGATGATGCCACCGCAGACTGTCTGCGAAACAGCAGCTGGAACTTCATCTCCAATAACAATGAAGGTACCTATGTGGTCTCCAGCCCAACCTGCGATACCAGCACCCGTTATTTCAACTGGAGCATAGATGAAGTCAATGCTGCCGCCGGAACTTATAACCTGCTGTTAAAGCCTACGAACGCCGATCACAAATCCACTACCGGAAACCAGGGATTCAGGTTAAATATCGTAACTTTAACCGACACCAATATGGTCTGGGAACAGACCGTAAATTTCGAAGGAGAGCCCTTTACTATTAGAATGAATTTTAATAAAAATTAAAAGTATGAGAACGACAATAAAAAATTTCTTTGCCATCTTGTTTACTGCCTGTCTGTTATTGAGCTGTGATGCTACCAGAAATGCGAACAACAAACAGAAAGGTGCAGTTATTGGAGCCACAGGTGGTGCCGTAATAGGTGGTGTAGTGGGGAATAATGTAGGAGAAGGAAACACCGCCCTGGGCGCCATTATTGGTGGGGTTGTAGGTGGAGCTGCCGGAGCCTACATTGGAAACCGGATGGATGAACAGGCCAAGAAGATCGAGGAAGAGATTCCCGGGGCAGAAGTGGAAAGAGTTGGGGAAGGAATTAACGTTACCTTCGATGAGACCAGCGGAGTTTTCTTTGATACTGAAAAGTATAACATCAACGCCCGTTCGGCTGAAGCCCTTGACAGACTGGCAAACATCTTCAAGGAATATCCCAATTCCAATATCCTGATAGAAGGCCATACCGACAGTACCGGAGCCGATGCCTATAACCTTACCCTCTCCAAGAACAGGGCTCAGGCCGTGACCGATTATCTGAGGAACAAAGGTATTTCTGCCGGAAGGATGGACACTAAATGGTACGGGGAAAGTCAGCCTAAGTATGACAACTCCACCGTGGAAGGAAGAGCCAAGAACCGAAGAGTGGAGCTTGCCATCGTGGCAAATGAGCAACTCGTGGAAG
>CBFGYW010000461.1:0-1917 GCA_965653085.1 uncultured Salinimicrobium sp. | reverse complement strand
TCACCGCCCTCATCGCCGTTTTCCTTTACGCGAACTCCCGAAGGATGCTGGAGGCTCCAGCAGAACACCTTAGGTATATTGGGCGTGAATCTGATCTATGGGGCCTACTATAAATATGACAATCCGAAGAAATTGTTGCGTTATTTGTATGACCATATAGATAAGGACCAAATAGAGATTGACACTGTCAATTTCTCGGGGCCGCAGTTCGAAAATGTGGATAACCGACTTATGAGCCTGCAGCTGGTGAAGAACGGAATGACAGAGGCCGTAATGTTTGCGCCTGACGGAAACAATGTACTTCCTGCGAAGATACTGTACAAAAAGAATATTCTCGCCCTTAGAGGCAGCTTCCGCCCTGTGACCAAGGTGAATATGGATATGTATAAAAGGTCACTGGAACTGTTCCTGAAAGAGAACCGGGTTTCCAAGGAAAATACGGAAGTCATTTTTGAAATCACTTTGTCGAATCTGCGGGCTGAAGGGGAAATTGACGAGCGGGATTTCATGGACCGGGCTAAACTGTTATGCTCTCTGGGGCAGACCGTTATGATATCCAACTTTCAGGAATACTATAAGGTAGTGGAGTACTTCTCCCGCTACACAAAAGAACGTATGGGACTTGCCATGGGGGTGGCCAATCTGGTAGATATTTTTGATGAAAAGTATTACCGACACCTGAGCGGGGGTATCCTGGAAGCTTTTGGAAAGCTGTTCTTCAAAGACCTGAAAGTCTACCTGTACCCTTTGAAAGACCAGGAAACCGGGAAGATCACGACCAGCGAGAATTTGAAGGTACACCCGAGGATGAAAGAATTGTACAAATTTTTCAAATACAACGGAAAAGTGGTTGACATAGAGGATTACGATCCTGCTATTCTGGACATTTATTCGAGGGAGGTGCTCAAGATGATTGCCGAATGCAGACCGGGATGGGAAGAGATGCTGCCTGAAAAGACCACAGAGATGATCAAGGAGTACAATCTTTTCAGCTATCAGGCGCAGAAGGAGGCGGAGAAGGCTTAAAAATTCCAACCCTATCCAGTTAGGATGATATTGGAATCACAGTTACAACTTGGATAAAGCCTTTCACTAGCTGTTATAAGGGTACCGTAAATTGGCAAAATCTTAAATAAAATACTTTAAGAAGGGTTAAACTTCCTTGAATAAAGAATAATATCTGCGAGATTTGGGAAAAATCCAATAATATGTACAGAATTTTTCTTGCAGCCTTCCTGTTTTGTTTTTTCAACACTTATTCTCAAACCACTGCAGATCCGGAATTTGATTCCCCCTATGAACTGAACTGGGCAGTGGACGGCCCATATCTGGGTGCCAGTATTGGATTAAATGTCCTGGGCTTCCGGTTGATTCAGGAAAAGGATGCGCTGACAGAGCAGGATCTTCAGACGCTTTCAAAAAATGACGTTTTTGTAATTGACAGATGGGCTGCGGGAAATGTTTCGCCTGAGGCAGATGAGCTGAGTTACATCCCGTTCTATGGATCTTTCGCAATGCCCCTGTTACTTCTGCTTAATGAAAACGAAAGAAGCCACGCAGGTCAGATTTCGGTGCTCTTTGTGGAGTCCATGGCCACTGCGGGTGCGCTGTTCACAATTACAGCTGGAGCAGTTCACAGAAGCCGTCCGCTGGTCTATAATGAAGATCTTCCTGTAGAAGAGCGGATAGAAAACGACGCGCAGCGTTCTTTCTTTGCCGGCCACGTAGCCGCTACGGGAGCTGCCACCTTCTTTTTTGCAAAGGTCTTCAGCGATTTCAATCCTGATTCCTGGGCCAGTCCAT
Source organism: uncultured Salinimicrobium sp. (assembly GCA_965653085.1). Classification (GTDB taxonomy): domain Bacteria; phylum Bacteroidota; class Bacteroidia; order Flavobacteriales; family Flavobacteriaceae; genus Salinimicrobium. The sequence goes on along the minus strand of CBFGYW010000461.1, from coordinate 114 downwards.
ATATCTGGGCCGCCGCAGCTATAGTTCCTGCATGGGTGGGTTATTTGAGAATAGAATCCGGAAAACATTTCCTCACTGACACCCTCGTAGGGTACGGAGTTGGAGCCTTGAGTG
>CBFGYW010000460.1:0-1929 GCA_965653085.1 uncultured Salinimicrobium sp. | reverse complement strand
ATAAAACAAGAACCTGGGGTAAGACCCCTATCAGGAAGCCCAGGGAGAGTTCAGTCATCGTGTGAGCCATGTAATGCAGCCTTGAGCTAGCGGTAAGTCCCAGGACGGCTAAAAAGAAGCTGATGGTGTAAATAAGGTTGAGGTTGTAATGTATACTCAACCCAATCAGAAACATTACAAATCCCCCCAGCCCCAGCATATGCAGACTTATCTTCACCTTCAGCAGCACCAGCACAAGCCCCAGGATCGCAGAAAAGAAGATCGCCAGGAAATAATAGTACAGTTCAGGATAATCAAAAGCATCGAGCACAAACTCAATGACCACCATATTGGTGGCTGCGTAGAATAGCAAAGGCCACTTTCTTTCCTCTACCGACTCCAGGAAATAGGATCGCGCCTGTCCTAATGTCTTCAGAAGAAAATAGAATACAATGGGAATAAACAGCGTCATTATGGCAATGGCCATCAGCTTGCTTCTAACGAGCTCCTGGGGGAAAAAGCGGGGAGTGATGGCAAAATATAGTAAAGAGCCGAGAAAAGGCATCCAAATGGGGTGGAAGAGGTAGGAGGCGGCCTTTAAGAGGAACTTCATTAAATGATCTTTCTTAGCCGAGCCACGGGGATATCCAGCTGCTCCCTGTATTTGGCAACCGTCCTTCGGGCTATGGGATAGCCTTTCTCCTTCAGGATCTGGGCCAGCCGATCATCTGTGAGGGGTTTGCGCTTGTTCTCATCCTCAATGGTAAGTTCGAGGATCTTTTTGATCTCCCTTGTGGAAACGTCCTCTCCCTGGTCATTCTTCATGGATTCGGAAAAGAAATCCTTGATCAGCTTGGTGCCGTAGGGGGTGTCCACATATTTGCTGTTGGCAACACGGGAAACGGTGGAGACGTCCATCCCTATCTCATCGGCGATATCCTTGAGGATCATCGGCCGCAGGTTTCTCTCGTCGCCTGTAAGGAAGTATTCCTTCTGATAGTTCATAATGGCGCTCATCGTGACAAACAAAGTGGTCTGGCGCTGCTGAATGGCTTCGATGAACCATTTGGCTGCATCCAGTTTCTGCTTGATGAACATCACGGCATCCTTCTGGGCCTTTGTTTTTTCCTTGGACTCCTTATAGCCCTTCAGCATTTCGCTGTAGTCTCTGGAAACGTGCATCTCGGGAGCATTCCGCCCATTCAGGCTCAGCTCCAGCTCCCCGTCTACGATCTTAATGGTAAAGTCGGGGATCACGTGTTCCACGATACGGGTGTTGCCCGAGTAGGCTCCTCCGGGTTTGGGATTGAGATGTTCTATGATCTCGATGGCTTCACGCAGTTCGTCTTCGGTGATGTCGTGCTTGGAAAGCAGCTTCTGGTAGTGTTTTTTGCTGAACTGCTCAAAGGACTTGTCGATGATATCGGCAGCCAGGCTCACCTTGCGGGTGGGCTCCCGTCGGTTCAGCTGAATGAGAAGGCATTCCTGAAGGTTCCTGGCACCTACTCCGGCGGGATCCAGTTCCTGAACGTGTTTCAGAACAGTCTCTACAGTGTCCTCATCGGTATAGACGTTCTGGGTGAACGCCAGGTCATCCACAATATCCTGAATACTGCGGCGGATGTATCCACTCTCGTCAACACTTCCCACCAGGAAATCTGCGATCTCCTTCTCTTCCTCATTCAGGCGGAGGGTGCTTAACTGGGTTTTAAGATATTGTGTGAAGGAAGTCCCTGATGCATAAGGTACATTCTTCTCCTCATCATCTGAACTGTAATTATTGGCTTCCAGGCGATAGCTGGGGATCTCATCATCGCTCAGATATTCATCTATATCAATTTCAGCCTCTATGGATTCGGTTCCCGGATCTTCATTGTAGTCTTCATTACTGAAGTCATCCTGAAGAACTCGAAACCCAACAAGAAAAAGAAATTCAACTATATCATCGAG
>CBFGYW010000459.1:0-1931 GCA_965653085.1 uncultured Salinimicrobium sp. | reverse complement strand
TTATTTTCGGAAATGTCCTTAAGAATTCCACCTATCCGCTTTCAGTAAGTGCCGAACGTATAGTTCAGGCCCTGGAGATCATTGAATATGCCCGAAAGCTTGGGGCAGGCTATGTGGCTCACGGAAGTACAGGAGCAGGAAATGACCAGGTGAGGTTTGACCTCATATTCCAGATCCTGGCGCCCGAGATCGAGATCATCACTCCCATCAGGGATAAAAAGCTTACCCGCCAGGATGAGATCGATTACCTGAAAGCCAACGGAGTGGATATGCCCTGGGAAAAGGCGAAATACTCCATCAACAAAGGCCTGTGGGGCACCAGCGTGGGAGGGGAGGAAACCCTCACTTCTGCAAAGGGACTGCCCGAAACTGCTTACCCGTCACAGCTTCAGGAAAAGGAGCCCCTGAATATCAGCCTGAGCTTTTTAAAGGGCGAATTAAGCGCGATAAATGGGGAGGAGGATACTCCGGAGCAAAATATCGTAAAGCTCGAAAAAATAGCCTCTAAATATGCTATCGGGCGTGATATCCACGTAGGAGACACCATAATCGGGATCAAGGGCAGAGTGGGCTTTGAAGCCGCTGCCCCGGGCATCATCATCAAGGCTCATCACCTGCTGGAGAAACACACCCTCAGCAAATGGCAGCTGCAGCACAAGGAATCCCTGGCCAACTGGTACGGAATGCACCTGCACGAGGGGCAATATCTGGAGCCCGTGATGAGAGATTTTGAGGCTTTCCTGCAAAGCTCCCAGAGCCAGGTCACGGGAGATGTCTTTGTGACCCTGTATCCTTACAGATTTGTATTAAACGGAATAGAATCTCCTTTTGATATGATGGATTCCGGTTTCGGAAAATATGGTGAAGAAAACAAGGCCTGGACTGCCGAGGATGCCAAAGGTTTTATAAAGATCAGCGCCAACGCAGGGAAGATCTATCAATACAAAAAACAGAAGGCATGATAACAGTTGGAATAATAGGTGGTGCCGGTTATACGGCAGGAGAACTGCTCAGGATCCTGGTGAGGCACCCTGAGGTGATGCTGGATTTTGTTTTCAGTACCTCGCAGACCGGGGAACCGGTGGCAGGCATCCATCAGGACCTGCTGGGGGAAACTGAGCTTGTTTTCACCGGATCTGTCAACCCGGAGGTGGATGTGGTTTTCCTTTGTCTGGGACACGGAAATTCTGAGAAATTCCTGAAGGAAAACGAGTTTTCTGACAGTACCAGAATCATTGATCTCAGCACCGACTTCAGGGACTTCGAAGGGGAGCATCAATTTATTTATGGCATCCCGGAAACCAGAAAAAAGGAGATCAAAAATGCCAGGTATATTGCTAATCCCGGATGCTTTGCCAGCGCCATCAATCTTGCCCTGCTGCCTCTGGCTTCCAAAGGATTATTACAGGATGAAGTGCATGTGAACGGAGTTACCGGTGCCACAGGAGCGGGCACCTCCCTTTCAGACACCACCCATTTTTCCTGGAGGGACAACAATTTTTCCGCATACAAGGCTTTCGAGCACCAGCATCTTAAGGAAGTCACCCAGAATATAAGATCCTTTCAACCGGATTTTAATTCAGCAATTAACTTCATCCCCAACAGAGGGAACTTCTCCAGAGGAATCCACGTCACCTGCTATACCCGATATTCCGGCGATTTGGAAGAAGCCAAAGAGCTGTATCAGGATTTCTATGCCGATGCCCCCTTCACCTTCATGGTCGAGGAGGAGGTGCACCTGAAACAGGTGGTGAATACCAATAAATGCCTGTTGAGGCTTCAGAAATTCGGGGATAAATTGCTGGTGACCAGCGTACTGGATAACCTTTTAAAAGGAGCTTCCGGGCAGGCGGTGCAGAATATGAACCTTATGTTCGGATTTGCTGAGACAACAGGCCTGAACCTGAAGGCTAATTATTTTTAAGGCTACT
>CBFGYW010000458.1:0-1934 GCA_965653085.1 uncultured Salinimicrobium sp. | reverse complement strand
TCTTTTCATCATTGGCTCAGGACTTTCGCTGCTGCAAACGGCTTCCAATCCTTATATCACTATTGTAGGTCCTGCTGAAAGTGCTGCAAAGCGCATCAGCATTATGGGAATCTGCAACAAACTTGCAGGGGCTGCGGCTCCTATTATTATAGGGATCTTTCTGCAGCTAGACAAAGCAGATGAACTGAAGGCGAAGATCTCCAGCCTCTCTTCCGCAGAAAGAATTGAAGAACTGGATGCGATGGCACTTCGGGTTATTCCTCCTTATATAGGAATTATCGTAGTATTGCTTGCCCTGGCCTTCTGGGTGTATAAATCCAGCCTGCCTGAAGTGGATGCCGACGATGAAGACGAAAGCCTTACGTCCACCAATTCCGGAAAGAAGAGTGTGTTTGATTTTCCTCACGTCATCCTGGGGGTCATCACCCTCTTTCTGTATGTAGGGGTGGAAGTAATTGCCGGGGACAGTATCATAAGTTATGGTGACACCCAGGGAATCCCCCTTACCACTGCGAAGTTTTTTGCAACGGGAACCATGGTTGCGATGATCGTGGGATATATAATTGGAATTATATGTATTCCAAAATACATTAAACAGGAGAATGCGCTGAAGCTATGTGCAATCCTGGGAGCCGTGTTCTCCATACTGGCAATAATGACCGATGGTTTCGTTTCCATAGCCTTCATTGCATTATTGGGACTTGCAAATTCCCTGATGTGGCCCGCGATCTGGCCATTGGCACTGGCAGATGTGGGCAGGTTCACCAAAGCGGCTTCATCATTACTGGTGATGGCCATCGCAGGGGGTGCAATTATTCCTCTGGCGTACGGCGCACTTGCAGGTGCCTGGGATGCCCAGTCAGCCTACTGGCTTCTGGTGCCCTGCTACCTGTTCATCCTTTATTACGCAGTATCCGGGCACAAGCTCAGAAAGGCCTAAAATTGTCATTATACATTATACATTATTCACTATACCTTTAAAACATGAGGCCTTATATTTTAGCAGAAACCAACTGGAAAGCCATTAAGGACCTGAAGGTGGAGGTGGCGGTGCTGCCCTGGGGAGCTACCGAGGCGCACAACTATCATATGCCCTACGCCACCGACAATATAGAAGCGGAGGCTTTTGCTGCGGAAGCGGCCCGCCAGGCCTGGGAGCAGGGCACCAAAGCGGTGGTATTGCCGGCCATCCCCTTCGGGGTGAACACCGGGCAGGATGATATTCTCCTGAACATCAATCTATACCCCAGTACCCAGAGGGCAATCCTTCACGATATCATCGAAGTCCTGAACCGCCAGGGGATCCATAAGCTGCTGCTGGTAAATGCTCACGGCGGAAATGACTTCAAACCCATCCTAAGGGAACTCGGCTTGAAGTTTCCCAAAATGCTGCTGGTGACAACCAACTTCTTCAACATCGTCGACAAGTATTCCTTTTTTGAAGAAAAGGGAGACCACGCTGATGAGATGGAGACCAGCCTGCTGCTGCATTTGAGGCCCGACCTGGTGCGGCCTTTGGAGGAGGCAGGTGAGGGAACAGAAAAGAAATCGAAGATAAAAGGCATCCGAGAAGGCTGGGCCTGGAGTGAGAGGAAGTGGTCGATGGTTTCGGAAGATACCGGGATCGGGAATCCTAAAAAATCTACTGCTGAAAAAGGGGAGAAGTTCTTCACAGCGGTTTCCCAAAAGATGGGAGAACTCATAGTAGATCTGGCGCAGGTGGACATCAGTGACAGATACGAGAATGAATAATGTATAATGAATAATGTATAATGAGTAATACTATTATTAAATCCAGTTTTACCAGACTTGCAGCCTTATTTGCTGTATTTTTCATTACCGCCTCCTGTGCCGATGCGAAGAAAGAACCGGTGATCAGGTAGCAGGGCCAGGTAACCATAGAAGGCGCAACTGCTGCCGGACTTCTATATGGT
>CBFGYW010000457.1:0-1937 GCA_965653085.1 uncultured Salinimicrobium sp. | reverse complement strand
CCAACAGCACCTGGTCAAAAGCCGAGGTGCCTGAACCTCTCAGGGAGGTGTCCCAGGTCAGCACCAGTTCCTGCCCATCCAGTTCCGCCGAAGCAGATTCGGGCATTGGAAGATCCCCAACACTGATTCTCATTTTATCAGGATGTATTACCGCCTCGGCACCTTTTCCGGTGCGGGCGTTCCTGCTCAGGAAGGAAAAGGCGTACGCCATTGCCCCGGTATGAGGGATGTCGTTTCGGAAGCCCAGGTCCAGCACGGGTTTCAGTGGGTTGAGCCAAAGCTGAGTTTTGCCAAAGCCTGTTCTGTTGGATTTTACCGCAGCCGTTTTGGCATTCCTGCCGGTGCGTCCTTTCATCCGGGAAAGCTGCCTGCCCCCGGAGACATAAAAGATCAGGTTGCCCAGGCCACCTGAAACGGGGGCATTGGCCCCACCAGAAGATGATATTCCCATTGTGTTTGAAGTTTTGTTAGATGATACTACTAAAATAGTTAAAAAAGGATTTGCTTTTAATTTCAAGGAGCTGGGGCCTAGTTAAATAAGAGTTAAATGTGAGTGACATGGGAGTGATACAGGAGTCATATAGGGGTTAGACTCCTGTATGACCCGCATATGACTCCTATATGACTCCTATATGACCCCTATATGATGGGTCACGGGGAGAAGGATTTTCCTTCCCAAATAGTGGGTGGATGAGGTTCAGAAATTGGACGTGAGACAGGCCTCCACCGGTCCTTACATAAACAGGAAAAAACCGTCGAATTCAGGGTAATAGTTGTAATTACTCAACCTTGTCAAGCTGAGCCTGTCGAAGCCCGCTCTGGCTTCGTAAATGTGCGCCCTTCGACAAGCTCAGGGTGACAGCGTTAGGTGAATTACTATTAACGAAATTGTCAGGCTGAGCTTGTCGAAGCCCTCTTACGTCAGGAACTACAGGACAACATGGAGCAGCCGGCTTTTTGGGTGGCCCAGTCGGGGCGGCGAGCGAAGAATTCTGTGGTTTCGGAATAGGGAGTTTTTAATTCCTGTTCGAGTTTTCTGAATATGGTATCGCTCCCCTTTTCCAGTTCTTCTATCGCCTGATGCAGTAGGTAATTTCGAAGGATGAATTTAGGATTGTTCCCATTCATCAGCTGGCGAGAAGCCTCGCGATCCACATCGGTGGCCTTGAGCCGCTGAGTGTAATTCCGAATAAACCTTATCAAAGAGGCTTTTTCCTTTTCAGAAGGCTCCTGATAGAAACTTTCCTGAAAATGGGCAAGGACCTGTCCCTCTGAGATCTCCTGCGGCAGGCTGGAGAGGAGTCGGTAGAAGATCGTCATATCGGGCTGCAGGCTGGCCAGGAGGTTTTCCACCTCTGCGATGAGCTGCTGCTCCTCTTTTGCGACTTTTTGAAATCCGAGTTTTCGGCCCATCATTCCGTAGTAGGCTTCCCAGAAAATATCCTCATAGCTGTGCAGCGCCTCTTCCAGGGGTTCTGTCGAATCGAAGAGGGGCAGCAGGGCACTGGCGAGGCGGCCGGTGTTCCAGTAGCCGATGGAGGCCTGGTTTCCGAAGGCGTAGCGGCGGCCGGGGAGGTCGGTGGTGTTGGGAGTGAAATTTGGGTCGTAGTTGTCGAGGAAAGAGTAGGGGCCGTAATCTATGGTTAGGCCCAGGATTGACATATTATCAGTGTTCATCACTCCGTGGACGAATCCCACGCGCTGCCATTCGACCATAAGCTGTGCGGTCTTTTGAATGACCTCGCGGAAGAACTGAAGGATCCTGTCGTCGCCTTCTATATGGGGATAGTACCGACTGATGGTCCATTCCACCAGCTGCTTCAGGTTTTCTGTTTCCCTTCGGGCGGCGGGCATCTCGAAACTGCCGAAACGCAGGAAACTTGGGGCTGCCCGCATTACGATAGCTCCGGGTTCGTATTCCGGGTTTCCGTCGTAGA
>CBFGYW010000456.1:0-1941 GCA_965653085.1 uncultured Salinimicrobium sp. | reverse complement strand
TATTGCGGATATTTTGGAGAATATGGTCTTTGCCAATAATGGCAACCTTGTTCTATGCTATGAGGTGGACCTGCCGGAGGTGTACTCCCTTTCTGAAAAAGACTTCGAGGATATCCACGGCATCTGGTTTCAGGCCTTAAGGTCCTTGTCCAGTGGATGTGTAATCCATAAGCAGGATATTTACCAAAGGGTTAAGTATACTTCAGAAAACCTACCAAATGGTAGCTTCCTCGAAAAGGCGACTTCCAAATATTTTCAGGGTAGAGAGCATTTGATCCATAAATCTTACCTGTTCTTTTTGAACCCTAAGAACAAGAACTTGAACAACGCTAAGTATGTAAATCCATTTAAGAAGGTCTCGAAGAAGGTTCCGGCACATCTGGAAAATGAGGTGTCAGAATTTAAAAAGGCTGTGAGTGATACTGTTTCCTTTATCAATAACAGCAAAAAACTAAAAGTTCACCCCATTTATGAGAAGGACATTCTAAATCTAAGCCATTCTTACTTCAATGGGTTCAACGCGGGGTTTGATACTGACATTCTGCTGAAATCACCAAACCCTCAGATAGGTGAGAACTTCTTCCAAGTTCTGGCCTTAAACAATGAATTGTGCTTTGGGGAAAATGTCCAGTCCAGCAAGAGAAATGAAAGATTTACCTCCGATGATTTTGTTTTTCACCAGGGATTTCTTGATGGCCTTGGGCTTGACTTGAATGAAGATCATATCATAAACCAGATTATTTATCTGGACGATAAACAAAAATGGAGAAAGCTACTGGACAAACGGATTGATGAACTGAAAAAGAGCACCAATTTCGGAAGCCAGAATAAAGTAGTACTCCAGAAAATCCAGCATATCGTGGATCAGATTAATACTGATGACACCTCCAGAGTAATAAGGGGGCATCTGAACGTTGTATTCTGGGACAGGAATGAAAGCAATCTAAATAGGATTGGTTCCAAAATAAAAACGGAATTTAAGGAACTGGATATGGTCCCCCACTTTCCTTTGGGAGAGGAACGGAAAAATTATTTGCTCAACAGTTACTTCTGTTTCTCTTCCAATTTTTCGGATGAAGATCTTTTTGTTACGGATCTGAAGCATGCACTTTGTCTATATATCAATAACACCAATTACAAGTCTGACGAAACAGGGGTTATTTTTAACGATCGTCAACATAACATTCCGGTTCTTAAGGACGTGTGGGATGAGCGCAAGAAAAGGATCAAAGCGAGAAACTTTGCCATTTTCGCTCCGACCGGAGAGGGAAAGTCTTTCCTGGCCAACAATATTCTAAGGCAATATTTCGAGAGCGGGATACGGCTGGTTGTTATTGACCTCGGTGGTTCCTATAGCAAATTCGCAAAACTCTATCCCAAGGATCATTTGATTCTAAGGTATGAGCAGGGAAAAAATCTTGGGATAAATCCTTTCTATATCAATAGTACAAAAGATCTGAACCCACAACATCTGGAGGATCTTGCCACTTTTCTCCTCGAATTATTTGCCTCTGGTGTCAAAATATCCAAAGCCCAGGAGGTAGCTATAAAGAAAATTCTTCGGCATTATTATAGGAATACTCCGGGTGGATTTTCCATGGAGACCTTCTATGACTTTATAGAGGCTGAAAAAGAGCACCTTCTTTCGGATTTACAGATCCATAGGGATTACTTCAATGTCGATAATTTTCTGCACATCATGTCTGAATACGTGAAGGAAGGCCTGTATAGTTTCCTATTTGAAATCCAGGAGGACCAGAGCTTCAGGATAGAGGAGAAGCGGCTCATCGTATTTGAGCTGGATGAGATAAAGGATAATAAGGAGATACTTTCAGTAATGCTGAAACTGATCAAATCTGCTATCCAAAGAACGATTTGGCAGAATAGGGCAGAAAAGGGAATCATTCTATTTGATGAATTTGCCAAACAGCTGAAGTTTGA
>CBFGYW010000455.1:0-1959 GCA_965653085.1 uncultured Salinimicrobium sp. | reverse complement strand
TATGCATTTACTTTCTGTGTTCCGTCTATGGAAACCACGGCAATAAGGTCCCCTTCCTCCACATGAGAGCCTTCGGGTTTTTCCCAGGATTCAAGAATGAATTTTCCTTCCACCAGCGCCGACCATTCCGGTGCAGGCACTCGTTTCATATCTGCATAAACTACCGGATCATAAAGACCCAGCGCCGAAAAGGGATCCCAGAAAAGGACACTTCCCATATCAGCAACGATGGGCGCAAAAGTACCATTGAAGGTTTCTGCTATAGATTCCATTCCCACTGAATATTCAAGTGACCCCAATGAAAGGCCCTGTGCATCAGTTACCTCCACGGTGTATGGGATTCCCTCAACCAATCCTTCAGCCCTGGGGGAATCGAGGGAGGTACCCTGATGGGACCATTTGTACTGATAAGGAGGGGTTCCGCCCTCCACCTGCAATTGTATAAAACCGTTGTTGATCTCGTTGGAAGGGTTCCCTGTCTCAGCTTCGACCTGAAGGTCCTGGGCAGTTAATGTAAAGGCTGAAACCGAAAACAGAAATGAAAGTAAGTACTTTCTCATAAATCTTGAATTATTCGTTATGTGCGTTTGTTATTTTTGGCGAAGCAAGATGCTAAAAAAATTAACGTTTTCAAATTCTGCGAAGTTAAAATGTAAATTAAACGTTAAGAAGAAGATGAAGCCCTACTTTTTTTATAGATCGAATACGGAAGTTCTCTTGGTATAGACCATATCCTTGAAGCGCAGAAGGAAGGCCAGGATAAGGTAAAATGCAAAGCCGGCACCGAAGGTTGCGAAGGAAAGATAGATAAAGAAAAGCCGTACGCTCCGCGCCCGCATCCCCAGTTTATCACCAAAACGGGAGGAGACATAGAAGCCATGCCTCTCAAAAAAATGCCGCAGTCGCGTTACCAGTCTTATCATATTACGAAGATAGCAGTTTTCCGGTTGCAGCCTTGAATTTTCATTCCAAAAAAGAGCTTTAGCTGCAGCAGGGCGAGCCCTAAGTCTAATGCGTTCCCTGCATAGCAAGGCCCTCCACCCCTCAGCTCCTCTGCAACAACTGCACGCCCAGTCTGCATTTGAGGCACTGGTGATTTTCGCAGTAATGTTTCTTCAGATGGATCAAGGCCTGGGACTGCAGGGCATTCTCAAAAACCCCGCCCCGAAGCTCCTCAAACCTGCTGGTTATCCCGTTGGCCTCCCTCTTTATCGATCCCATCAACTCCAGCAGCTCTTCGTTTATATCCTTCCCCAGGGTCCTGGCATAACAAAATTTCAACGGCACCAGGCTGTTGATAATAAGCAGGTCCATAAAATTCCTGCTAATGTTCTTTCGCCTCTTCTTATGAGGCTTCTGAAATGTATAATGCGTTTCCCAGTATTCAGCTGCTGAAATATCCAGCAGCCCATATAGCTCAGCGAGGGTTCTGGCATTTATTACTTCACTGAAAAGGCCCGAATTCCGATGGTATAGGCCCGCCAGCTGCGATAATCGAATATTGGGAAAATTATCAGGCCTCAGCCTGAAGTATACCACCGATAAGACTCCAGTAGCTTTCAGACTGTGCTTGTGTTTCAGGAATCGATAGATTTCACAAAGCGTCCTGTAATAGGGATCGCCCACTCCTTCCAAAGGAAGGCTCGGAGAATTAAGAAGTCCCGCCTGCCCCAGGAGAACCGCTTCCAGGCCTTTCCAGTCACTCGCCAGCCGCCTTAGCAGACTGAAGGGCACAGAACCAGCCACACTTAAAAATGCCTCGCCATTGACATTTAATCCAAAATTCCTGGCCAGCAGTTTGAACAATACCTCCTCCCAATCGTTTTGGGACTGCTTCAGAAGTTTTTCTATGAAAGCTGGCTGGAGCGGCTTTATTTTGAGCGGCTGGAGGAGAAGGCAGCTTTCATAGAAAAACTTCTGAAGCAGTGCACTCTTGAAGCTCTTCGCTTCCTCGATGGT
>CBFGYW010000454.1:0-1962 GCA_965653085.1 uncultured Salinimicrobium sp. | reverse complement strand
CCGGGATTGGCTTTTAGAAAATTAGTGGCATAGATAATTCCCGATATTCCGGCGGCACATCCCATCTCTGTGACCGGAAGCCGGATTACGTCCTGCTTCAGCTGCAGTTCGTTTATAAGATAGGCATCCAGGGAAGGGATCATGATCCCGGTACAACTTACGGTAATGATGAAATCAAGCGATTCAGCTCCCCACCCTGCCTGCTGCAGGGCTTTTTCGAGGACCTGCTTCCCCAGGATCTTCACCTCCCTGCAATAGATGTTGTTTTTCTCCTCAAAGGAGGTAGCAGTGAAAACTTCAGCAGGGTCCATAATGGAGTAGCGCCTGTCTACAGCGGCATTCTCGAAAATCTTTACCACCTTCCTCCTGAATCTCTCTTCCTGATCCTGAAGCCAGATCTCCACAAAGGGAATAACCGACTTCGTCTCCCGGGAATATTGAGGCAGCTGCTTCGCTACCGTGGTAATTTTCACGCCCATAGTTCTCTAAATGTTTTTATATAAGATCCATTGATAACGAAAAGCCCATTTCCAGCTGATCTCCTGCCTTATCTGCAGCTCCTTTCCAAACTTCTCCAGATCCTCCAGTCTGAAGCCCCTGCGGATGGAAATTAGACCATCCTTCCTGGCAATCTCATTGTGGATGAAAACACTGCAGAAAGCCTGGAACAGCTGGTATGCAATGGGGTTCCGTTCCAGGTCGTTTATCACTACCCCTAAACGGGAATTGCTGAGGAATAGCTTCAACAGCTCCCTGATCTGAGAATCTCTGAAATGATGTAAGGTCAAGGTACATAAAATTATGTCAGCTTCTGTCTTTTCAAAAGCTTCTGAAAAGATATTGAGAGGGAGAAAGGAGATCTCAAGCATATTGCTGGCAAGCCCTCTGGCAATTTCAATGGCGTGTTCATTGGCATCGATACCAAGCAGCTCGAAATTCAAGCCTTTTCGTCGCCCATAGGAAGCAATCTCCCTAAGCAGGGTTCCGTTGCCACATCCCACGTCCATTATTTTTATTGTTCCTGAAGGGTTCTCCGGAAGAAGCTTCTGTATTCCTTCAATAGTAATCCTGTTTCCGCCCAGCCATCTGTTTACCTTGTCAAGGTCCTCCAGGGTCTGCTTCAGCTCCTCCCCCTGCAGGTAAAAGTCATCCATGATCTCCTCTTCTGAGCTGCGATATGTAAAATCAGGAAACTTCATGACAGCGGCTGTCCGTGGGTCCTTTTTATGATCTGCGGCAGCAGGAAGGGAAAGCTGGAAACCAGCTGCTGCCCGAATTCGGAGAGCTGCTGGTTCAGCAATACCTTCTGAAGCAGCCTTCCGGTCCTTATCCTGCTTCTGAAGCTGAGGTTCCACTGCCTGGCATACTCCACTTCTGTCTGGGTGCGGGAAACCTTAGGGTCTTTTAAAGCCTTAATTATAAGCCCGGAGGCAATTCTGGCGCTGTGGATAGCCATGGCCATGCCGTTGCCGCAAAGAGGGTGGAGCAGGCCTGCAGCATCGCCCAGCATCAGGATATGTTCCTCTACCGCGGCTTTTTCTTCGAAAGAAACCTGGGCTATGGTCAATGGCTGCTCAAAAACAGGGCTGGAACTGGAGAAAAAAGCCTTTAGGTACGGATTTTCCTGAAGGACTTTAATTCTGAAGTCTTCCGGATCCTTATGGGGTTTAAAGCTCTTATAAGTTGCCAGGAAGCAGACATTGATGTCCCCCGTTTCCGTAGTTGAAAGTCCGCAATATCCCCCTCTAAAGTTGTGCAGGGCAACAAGGTCCTCGGGGAAATTCCGGTTCCTGTAATGGGTTTTCACAGCCAGCCAGGCTGCAGGCTTTCTGAAAAAAGGCCGTTCGAGATTTTTGTCAAGAACAGATCTTTTTCCGAATGCCCCCAGCACATATCTGGAAGAATAGTTTCCGGTGGAAGTGTCAACTTTAAAACCATCCTTAAAATCTACATAAGTAACCG
>CBFGYW010000453.1:0-1977 GCA_965653085.1 uncultured Salinimicrobium sp. | reverse complement strand
AGGAGCTGCACCTGTTTTACAACTATTGTTTCCACCACCTGGGTGCACCGGAAATCACAGGGGCCAGGTTTTGAATCTGAACACCCTAGGTAAATTTAAAACAAAAAACCCCGCCAACGGCAGGGTTTTTCACTTTGAATCAGAGTCTTATTCTGCAGCTTCCGTCAAGGTAGGCTTGTCTACAAAAGGACGTTCAGCCCTGTTCGCAATTTCCCAGGCGGTCACGAAGATCAGTTGGGCTCTTTTGGCCAACATATCGTATGCGATCTTTTCCGGAGTGTCGGTAGGTTTGTGGTAATCGGCGTGTACTCCGTTGAAGTAGAAAATGATTGGAATATCGTGTTTCGCGAAGTTGTAATGGTCACTTCGGTAGTAGAACCTATTTGGGTCATTCTCGTCGTTGAAGGTGTAGTCCAGCTTCATTCCGATGTACTTCGCGTTAGCAGCCTCGCTGATTTCGTGCAGCTCGGTGCTGAGCTTATCACTTCCGATAAGGTACACATAATCTCCGGCATCTTCCATTCCTACCCCAACACGCCCAATCATATCGGCGTTAAGGTTGGCAACAGTGTTGGCCAGAGGGAAAACCGGGTTTTCAGTATAATATTTGGAACCTACGAGACCTTTTTCTTCTCCGGTAAGAAGAATGAATAAAATAGATCTTTTAGGACCATATCCATCCTCTTTTGCTTTCTTGAAAGCTTCAGCGATTTCGAGGATAGCCATAGGCCCTGAACCTCCATCATCAGCTCCGTTGTAGATATTTCCTTCGTCATCGATACCCACGTGGTCATAGTGAGAGGTGATGACCAGCACTTCATCCGGATAGGTAGATCCTTCAATGTAGGCCAGCACGTTTTCAGTGTCTTTTACATTACCTCTTCTGAAAAAACTTCCTGGGACTTCCTGGTAATAGTCATCACCACCAAGAGGGGAGGGGATTCCGAGATCCTGGAACTCCTTTTTCAGGTATTCTGCTGCCATTTTCTGGCCCGGCTCTCCAGAGTCGCGACCTTCATATTCGTCGCTGGCGAAGACGTAGAGATGTTCCTTAAGCTCGTCGGAAGTAATGCTGTTGGCATACTCCATGACATCGGCGGTTTCTACCGACTTGGGTTGCTGGGCCTTACAGGCCACCAGACTAATGGCAACCGCCATTAATGCTACTTTTTTCATACTTGTGATATCGTTTTATAAATAAGAGCAGCAATATAGCAAAGTTTTCGGTTATTTTTCCTGCCACGAATCCACGAATAAATTTTTATAGAGGTTTCCAGCTAAAAGAAATTATACTTCTGCCACGAATCCACTAATCTTTAAATAAACTTTTCGTGGATTCGTGGCAAAAGAAAAAGATCACCCCTCCCGTTCCCCAATCTGCTGTCTCCACATCGCGAAATACAGGCCTTTCTGCGCTACCAGCTCCCCGTGGGAGCCCTGCTCGACGATCTTCCCGCGTTCCAGCACCATGATCCGCTGGGCGTGCATAATGGTGGAGAGGCGGTGGGCGATGAGAATGGTGATCTGTTTCCGCTGTTCCGAAATCTCCTTTACCGTGGCAGTGATCTGCTCTTCGGTGAGGGAATCCAAAGCTGAAGTGGCCTCATCGAAGATCAGGAGTCTGGGATTGCGTAATAGGGCCCTTGCGATCGCCAAACGCTGTTTCTCTCCCCCCGAAACCATCTTTCCGCCTTCCCCTACCACCGCATCCAGTCCCTTTCCGGAGAGGAAGAAGGTCGCAGAAGCCTTCTCCAGGGCCTGCAGGATCTCCTCGTCGGTGGCATCGGGCTTGACGAACCTCATATTCTCCCGCACCGTGCCCGAGAAGAGCTGCGTGTCCTGGGTGACAAAGCTCATCTGCCTTCGCACCACGTTATACCGCAGCTCCCGCACCGAAATGTCATCGTAGAGGATCTCGCCCGATACCGGAGTATATAGTCCTACCAGCAGCTTCACCAGCGTGGATTTCCCCGATCC
>CBFGYW010000452.1:0-1991 GCA_965653085.1 uncultured Salinimicrobium sp. | reverse complement strand
AAGAAGATAAGGTTCGCAGCCCCATATCCTGGAAAAGTGATTCCTATAGATCACACAGAATTCGGAGGGAAATTTGTCTGTCAGAAGGACGCCTTCCTTTGTGCTGCCAAAGGGGTTTCCGTGGGAATCGAATTCAGCCGTAAACTGGGGCGTGGCTTCTTTGGAGGAGAAGGTTTTATCATGCAGAAGCTCGAAGGAGACGGAATGGCCTTCGTGCATTCCGGAGGTACAATGGCAAAGAAAATACTACAGCCGGGAGAACGACTAAAGGTAGATACAGGCTGTATCATTGGTTTTACGAAAGAGGTCAATTATGATATTGAATTCGTGGGAGGGATAAGGAACACCATCTTCGGAGGGGAGGGATTGTTCTATGCCACCCTTAGCGGACCTGGAACGGTTTACATCCAGTCGCTGCCATTCAGCCGCCTCGCGGGAAGAGTTCTTGCTGCAGCCCCACAGGGAGACGGAAAAGATAGGGGAGAAGGAAGCGTGCTTGGTGGGCTTGGCAGCATAATAGGTGGTGATAACAGGTTTTAGGATTGTTAAAGTCAAAGGTTCTTCGGGATTTAACATTTATTTTTCATATATTTAAAAAGTGAATTTTTAAATCCAAACTATGACAAAACATCTACCTAATTCTTTATTAATTAAAAACTATTCTGAATTATGGCGCGAGCGATGTTTGAATACACCAAAACTGTTCTTAATAAGGTAAGTTTTGATGTAACGCTTTTCTGTAAAGAGGTGAAAAAAGCACTCCAACGTCTTTTACCCTATGAAATAGAGGAATTAAAGATCTGGATCGTTTCCCTCATCCAACAGAACCCCCAATTAAGTCAGTGTCTAATTTATTTAAAATGATAAAAAAGCGGCGAAAGCCGCTTTTTTTATTTCCTATTGTCTCCTTTTAATGGAGGCCTCTCACTGTTTTTACTGAAGAATTGCTTCTTCTGATCCTAATCTGAAATTTCCTTTCCTCTTACTTCTTGGCCAGAGGGCTTATGATCTTCACATTCTGAAAGGCAATGGCTCCTTTTACCACCCCCGAAATCGTCGACCGCAGGGCCTCCACGATCTGCATCTTTAATTCGCTCCTGTGATAAATAAGACTTATCTCCCTTGCAGGTACTGGATCTGTAAACATTCTGAGGTTCCCCTTTTCCGATTCCCGAACGTCCAATGTATGGAGATAGGGCAATAAGGTCATTCCTAAACCTTCATTGGCAAGTTTTATCATGGTTTCAAAGCTTCCGCTTTCCAGCGAGAATTTGTCGTCGTCGCTCAACTTGTTAGACTTGCAGATATTGAGGATCCCATCTTTGAAACAATGCCCGTCTTCCAGTAGAAGAATATCATCCAGATCCAGATCTGATGCCTGGATCTTTTCATTTCTATGTAGTCGATGCCCGGCAGGGATATAAGCCACAAAAGGTTCATAAAACAGCGGCTGCTCCTTGATGGTCTCTTCTTCCAAAGGAGTTGCAGCAATTCCTGCATCTAGATGTCCCTCCTTTATCTTTTCCAGCATGGCTTCCGTATGAAGTTCCTCGATCTTCAGTTTCACCTTCGGATATTTCTTGATGAAATTGTTCAGGAACATTGGGAGTAGCGTTGGCATCACGGTGGGAATCACCCCCAAACGGAAGAGTCCCCCTATAAATCCCTTCTGCTGATCTACGATATCCTTGATCCTATCACTCTCATTCACAATATTCCGAGCCTGCTGTACGATCTTCTTTCCGGTTTCGGTAAGCTCAATAGGTTTCTTGCTTCGGTCAAAGATCAGGATATCCAGCTCCTCTTCCAGTTTCTGGATCTGCATGCTCAGTGTTGGCTGGGTCACGAATACCTTTTCAGCTGCACGGGTAAAGTTCTGATGTTCGGCAACCGCCAGGACATAATGTAATTGGGTAATGGTCATAAGATGATTTGAGTCTTTGCTGCAAAATTATAAATTTTTTCTATGCTATGCCTATGCCCAATGGCTG
>CBFGYW010000451.1:0-1995 GCA_965653085.1 uncultured Salinimicrobium sp. | reverse complement strand
TTGATGCTGATACATTTTTAAAATTTAGAATTAGGGAGGACTTATAAAAGGGAAAGCGCAGCGGCCGGTTATGCAGTGTGGACTAACTTCTAAATTTTAGTATTTTGCATATGAAAAAAGGTAATGACAGCGGCGGCAGGGGAGTAAGTTTAATAATTTATGGGAAGTATCTAAAAAACAGGAGGCGGAACAAAATGAATTATGAAATCCTTTTCTTTCAGCGGACTTAAGTGGAAAATCGATACTGGGAGTGGAGTGCCGACAAAGGAGGAAGAGGAACGGGAGGTAGCGGTTTTGTGCTTGTGTCCAAGACCTTTCCCCGAAGGGTATTTCCCGAAATGGAGAGCAGCGAAATGTAGTGTGAATGTGCTGGAGGGGTTTCATTTCTCCTTCGATTTCAGCTCTAATTATTTGTACCGGAAATTTGGAACTATAACCGCAATAGTTGAAATTTCTTCTTTTTTAATCCTTCCATCCTTTTCAGATTATAACTTATTTGCTTCTTCAGCTTCTCATTTTAGATTTGGGGATTTTTCATATCGATCTCATCCTCCTCCATGTATCTTTTCTCCTCCAAAGCTTGTTGCTGTTCTGCCAGGAGAAGTGTCTCTTCCAGAATAAGTATATATTTTTTTATTTGCTGGGCAGTCACTATATAGACTTACTTTAAATTTATTTGGAAAATTTGGTTATAGGAGTCTTCGGAACAGGAACAGCATCGGAAAGCATGTGGTTCAATATCCTGTCGGACGACGTTATTAATATTCTATTAATATGAAGGCTTGCAAAGTTCCTTTGTTCCAGGATTCAAAAAGCAATTCCCCAGCACAGTCATGGGAGAAATTGCGGGATACCTGTATCTGAACATTCACGACAGCCTTGAAGGCGTGGGAGGAATAAAACTGAATATTTATAAAGGCAACAGCCTTGTGGCCAGTATCGTCTCACAACCCGATGGGTATTTCAGCTATCTTGGATTGCCTTCGGGAAAATATCTCGTTCAGCCAGATCTGGAGCAACTGGAGAAATTGGGTCTGAAGACAGGAGAGGGAATGGACATCTCCATCAGCAATGGAGAGGACGGGGCCTTGATCGATACTCTTGAATTTGTACTTCACAAAATTTAAGACATTAACATTGATAAAAAAAAAGCGAAAGATTAACATGTGTAAAACCTTGAATATCAGGCCTAAATTTGGCTAAGTTTTATCCAAGCTAAAAAAGAATCCTTTTTAAATTTAAATAAAAACTGTATGCCCAAACCCGATCTACTATCTGATAAGGCTAAGCCAGTGGCACTCGAGCTCCTTATCGTGGATGACGATAAAATTATTCACCTCCTGCATTCCCGCGTCATAGAGCTCTGCAGGACGGGACATCCTGTTTCTGCTCATGTAAATGGGAGCAAAGCTCTGGAATATATTGTACAGCATAATAAGCCCAAAAAGTTCTTCCTGGTCCTACTGGATCTGAATATGCCAGTGATGAACGGGTGGGAATTCCTGGAGGAATGCCAGAACAGAGGCCTGAACAATATTATTGTCGTCATCGTAACATCTTCCACAAATTCCGCCGATCGTATGAGATCATTCGATTTCACACAGGTCATTGCAATTTGCGAAAAGCCTTTTACCAAAAATAAAATGATGGAGATCCTGGAGCTGAAGGAGCTAAAACCTTTTTCAAGTTCAACAGTGTGAAAGCCTTAGGTGATTTTTTTTTGTGTCTTTTTTACCTTCTTACACGCTCCGCATGCTTGAAAAATCATATTTTTGCCGGTTTATCCAAATCTGTTAATATATTTAAGTCTTAACTCTGGTTCATGAAATGTGAGGATCAATTTGACGACGAACTTTCTTCCTTGCTGGAGGCTGTTCATGATAAGTATGGCTACGATTTCAGACAGTATTCGCGGGCGCATATAAAAAGAAGGGTGGTCAACAGGCTCGCCCTTTCGCGTATTACGGACTTGGCTGCTATGAAAAAAATGATCCT
>CBFGYW010000450.1:0-1996 GCA_965653085.1 uncultured Salinimicrobium sp. | reverse complement strand
CAGGTCCAAACCTGTCGAAAATATTGACCGCGAGGAGATCACGGAACATTACGATCAGCTGGTTTTTGGAAAGGACGAAGACAAGCTCGAATACAAACTGGCGAACTGCTGTAATCCCATTCCGGGAGACAGTGTCTTCGGATTCGTGACGGTGAGCGAAGGGATAAAGGTCCACAAGAAAGACTGCCCGAATGCCATTCAGCTGCAAAGCAATTTCGCCTACAGGATCATTCAGGCCAAGTGGAAGGATTCCTCCCAGGAGGAATTCAAAGCCATCATAAAACTGGCCGGAATCGATAACCTGGGGCTGGTAAATGACGTGACGCGGGAGATCTCCAACAACATGAATGTCAACATAAGAAACATCACTTTCGACAGTGTGGATGGCATTTTTACAGGGAAGATAACTGTGATCGTGAAGAACAACACGATCCTGAAGAAACTGATGGAGCATCTCAAAAAAATAAACGGGATTGATAAGGTGTCCCGTGAATAATCTCATACCTTTACAGCTTCATTATGAGCAAAAAAATAGTTGATAAAAACGACCAGGCTGTAGTAAAGAATGTCTTTACGAAGTTTCTGGAAGACAAAGGCCATCGCAAGACGCCCGAGCGTTTTGCCATACTTCAGGAGATCTACAACAATGAAGATCACTTTGATATAGAATCCCTTTACATCAAGATGAAGAACAAAAAGTACCGCGTAAGCCGTGCCACCTTGTACAACACCATAGAGCTGCTGCTGGAATGCGGGCTGGTGCGCAAACACCAGTTCGGGCAGAACCAGGCGCAGTACGAAAAATCCTATTTCGACCGGAATCACGACCACATCATCCTCACCGATACCGGCGAGGTGATAGAATTCTGTGACCCCCGCATCCAGTCGATAAAACAGACTATTGAAGAAGTGTTCGACATACAGGTCACCAAACACTCCCTCTATTTTTACGGAAACAAAAAAGAAACCGAATAATTCAGATTTTTATGGCAGTAGATTTACTACTTGGACTCCAATGGGGCGATGAAGGAAAAGGAAAGATTGTAGACGTTCTCACCTCAAAATACGACGTTATTGCCCGATTTCAGGGAGGCCCCAATGCCGGGCACACCCTTGAATTTGATGGAATAAAGCACGTGCTGCATACCATTCCCTCGGGAATATTCCACGAAAACGCCGTCAATATCGTTGGAAACGGGGTGGTGATAGACCCTGTGATCTTCAAAAGGGAGCTGGACAATCTGGCCAAATTCAACATCGACTTTAAATCGAAGCTACTTATCTCCAGGAAGGCCCATCTTATCCTGCCAACACATCGTTTGCTGGATGCTGCAAGTGAGGCTTCCAAAGGAAAAGCGAAAATAGGTTCCACCCTGAAGGGGATTGGCCCCACTTATATGGATAAAACCGGCAGGAACGGGATCCGAGTTGGTGATCTTGAACTGAGCGACTGGAAAGAGAAATACCGCAATCTGGCTGATAAGCACGAGGCGATGATCAACTTCTATAACGTCGATGTACAGTATGATCTTCCGGAACTGGAAGCGGAGTTTTTCAAGGCTGTGGAAGTGCTGAAAAGCCTTCAGTTCATCGATAGCGAGGAATATCTGTACCAGGCTCAGAAGGACGGAAAGACCATACTTGCAGAAGGCGCACAAGGCTCGCTGCTGGATATAGATTTCGGGACCTATCCTTTTGTGACTTCTTCAAACACTACCGCTGCCGGAGCCTGTACTGGCCTGGGGATTGCCCCAACCAGCATCGGCGAGGTAATCGGGATCTTTAAGGCCTACACCACCCGCGTGGGAAGTGGTCCCTTCCCTACCGAGCTTTTCGATGAAGATGGCGCAACAATGGGAAGAGTAGGAAATGAATTCGGTGCAACCACCGGAAGGCCGCGCCGCTGTGGCTGGCTTGACCTGGTAGCCCTGAAATATGCCATTCGCGTGAACGGGGTGACCCAGCTAACCATGATGAAGGCGGATGTACTCAGTGG
>CBFGYW010000449.1:0-2002 GCA_965653085.1 uncultured Salinimicrobium sp. | reverse complement strand
GTTTTCCTTCAGCAACCTGCCCCAGGGCAGCTTTGACTTTGTCACCTCCTCGCTGGGATTTGCCAGCAGTACCAGAACTGTCGAAATCCCCACAGGCAGCAGCATCCAGATCCTGCTGTCGGCCACAGCCATTGAGATGGAGGAAGTGATTATTTCCACGCCTTTTCACCAGCTGCAGAGCGAGAACGTGATGAAGGTGGAGCGGGCTACGGTGGAAGAATTATCCAGGACAGGAGCCCTGAATCTCGCGGATGGGATCAGCAATATTGCGGGGGTTGAGACCATAACCACAGGTTCGGGAATCGGGAAACCGGTGATACGGGGGCTTAGCTCCAATCGGGTACTGGTGTACACCCAGGGGGTGAGGCTGGAAAATCAGCAGTATGGCGATGAACACGGGCTGGGGGTCAGCAGTTCGGGAGTCGAGAGCGTGGAAGTCCTAAAGGGCCCTGCCTCCCTGCTCTACGGCAGCGATGCCCTGGGAGGGGTGCTTTATCTCAATCCGGAAAGATATGCCGACGCTGACAGTACCGAAGTGGATGCAGGGGTTGCCTATTACACCAATACTCTGGGGACCGAGGCAAATTTAGGGGTGAAAACCTCCCTTGAGAACTTCAAGTTTCTCGTGAGGGGAAATTATGCCACCCACAGCGATTACGAAACAGGGAATGGACAACGGGCCGGCAATTCGAGGTTTTCGGAAGCTGACCTGAAAACGGGGATTGGGTACAGGGACCGCAAATACAAGGCTGACCTTCGTTACAATCTGAACAGCTCCAGCATAGGAATTCCCGACGGGCTAGGTTCCTCCACTTCAAAGGAGGTTCTGGAACCTTATCAGGAGATCGACAATCATATTCTGAGCCTGGACAACACTTTCTATTTTGACAACTCCAGCCTCGATGTGAAACTGGGCTACCTGTATAATGACCGGAAGGAATTTGAAGAGCATCACCACCACGAGGAGGAGCACGAGGAAGGGCACGAGGAGGAACATCCTGAAGCCAGTGAACCTCATTCTGAAGAGGCTGCCCTTCAGATGAAACTCAGGACCGTGAACTACGATGCGAAGTATCACTTCCCAAAGATGGGGGATTTTGAGACCATCATCGGGGTCCAGGGGATGTACCAGATCAACAAGAATCTGGGAGAAGAATTTCTTATTCCCGATGCCACGACCACAGATGTGGGAGTCCTGGCGACCACTCACTACCACCTTGATAAATTCGATTTTCAGGCAGGGATAAGATTCGACAACCGCCGGATCGCTTCAGAAGCCATGGGTACTGAAGACGGGAAGTTTATCGAGGGACTCGACAGGAGCTTCAACAGCTATAACGGAGCTTTTGGGGTCAAGATGGATGTGCTGCCCGAAATAACCGCCAGGCTGAATCTGGCCACCGGGTTCAGGGCACCGAACCTGGCAGAGCTGACTTCCCTGGGAAGCCATCACGGAAGCAACAGGTATGAGATTGGTAATCCGGACCTGGAGAACGAACGCAATTATCAGCTGGATCTGGCTCTGGAGTGGAGAAACGACCATTTCGAGATCTTCGGGAATGCCTTTTATAACAGCATTGACAATTATATCTACCTGCGGCCTTCGGGAGAGGTGCTGGAAGAGAATCCGGTATACAATTATGTGCAGAATAACGCCGAGTTATATGGAGGCGAGGCCGGAATACACATCCACCCCCACCCGCTTGACTGGCTACACCTGGAAAGCAGTTTTGAGATGGTGGTGGGGCGGCAGGGCAATGGAGATTACCTGCCCCTGATTCCGGCGCATTCGGTGACCAATACCTTCAGAATGGAATTCGGGGAGCTGGAATGGATGCAGGAAGGTTATAGCTTCATCAGTTTGAAGAGCACCTTTTCGCAGGAGAAGGTAAATCCTTTTGAAGATACAAGTTCGGGATATTCCCTGCTGAGTGCTGGCCTGGGTGGGAATTTCGATTTCCTTGGCACCGATCTGGAGCTGCAGGTTAGTGGAAAGAACCTT
>CBFGYW010000448.1:0-2004 GCA_965653085.1 uncultured Salinimicrobium sp. | reverse complement strand
ATTGATGACGCCAAACTGGCTTTTGTAATTGACCTGAAAAACGAGCGCAGGGGCAGGATAAAGGAATATGTGGAGGAATACCCTTCCGCAAGCTATTTCGAGGGCAAAACCCCCTGGGAAGTGAAATGTGACATTGCCCTGCCCTGCGCCACCCAGAACGAGCTGCACGAGGAGGACGCGAGAACCCTGCTCTCCAACGGATGCATCTGCGTTGCTGAAGGCGCAAATATGCCCTGTACCCTTGAAGCGGTAGAGATATTCGAGAATGCGAAAATATTATACGGTCCCGGAAAGGCTTCAAATGCAGGTGGGGTAGCCGTCTCGGGACTGGAAATGAGTCAGAATTCCCAACGGCTTAGCTGGACGGCAGAGGAGGTGGATGAGAAACTGCAGGAGATCATGAAGAAGATCCATCAGAAATGTGTCGACTACGGAAGGGATGACAGTGGTTATGTAGACTACGTAAAAGGGGCAAATATAGCCGGTTTTGTAAAGGTTGCCGATGCAATGCTGGCGCAGGGAGTGGTCTAGAAGCCTATTGATGTGGCAAAGCCTTGCGGTTTTTTTCTGCCGAGTACCGGTTAATAAAGTTATCTTTGAACATCAAGAATTGAACCGCGGTAATGCTGATAACCACCAGGGCTATTGTTTTTGGATCCATTAAATATGGGGAAGCCGATCTGATAGTGAGTTGTTTTACAGAACAAACGGGCCTGAGGTCCTATCTGCTGCGGGGAATCCGAAAATCCAAAAAGGGAAAACTCAAGACTTCGCTGTTTCAGCCGCTCACCCAGCTGGAGCTGGTAGCCAGCCATAAAGACAGGGGAACCCTGGAAAGCATGAAGGAGGCAAAGCTGCTTTCGGTGTACCGGAGTCTGCATTCCAATGTGATAAAATCTTCGGTGGTATTCTTTCTTTCGGAAGTCCTCCGGAACTCCATCCGCGAGGAAGAGACCAATCCGGCTTTATTTGAATTCCTCGAAACCAGCCTGCATTGGTTCGACGAACAGGAAAACTTCGCCAATTTCCATCTGCTGTTCCTGCTGAAGCTTACCCGATATCTGGGTTTTTATCCCGATGATACTGAAAGAGATAAGGGCTTTTTCAATCTGCTGGATGGGACCTTTCAGGACGTGAAGACCAATGAATACTGTGTCTCTGGAGAGAATATAGACCTTCTGAAGCAGCTGTTGGGCACAAATTTTGATGCCCTACCAGCCGTGAAATTAAACCAGGCCAGCCGATCTTCCTTTGTCTCGATGATGCTGGTGTATTATGAATTGCACCTGCAGGGATTCCGGAAACCAAAGTCCCTGGTCGTGCTTAACGAAATTTTCAATTGATGCGTTTTAAACTCAGTATCCTGCTCTTCTTCGTTGTTTTTTTAACACATTCCCAGGAAGTCACGGTAAAGGATGAAATCACCAGGCAACCTATCTTTAACGCTGCAGTTTTCAACAGAGACAAGTCCAAGAGCACCCTTACTGACTTTGATGGAAAGGCAGACCTCTCCATATTTGAATCAGAGGAGGTCATTTACTTCCGGCACGTTTCGCATATGCCCTTCTCCACTACCAAAGCCAGTCTGGCCCGCAATTCAAACCTGGTCCTGATGGTGCCTAATGAGAATCAGCTGCAGGAGGTGGTGCTGTCGGTTTCCAAATTCAGGCAGAGCAGAAATGACCTGCCTCAGAAGATCGTGAGCCTTTCCAAAGATGACATCATTTTTTCCAGTCCGCAGACCGCAGCCGACCTGCTGGAGAACAGCGGGCAGGTATACGTTCAGAAGAGCCAGTTAGGCGGCGGAAGCCCTATGATCAGAGGGTTTGCCACCAACAGGCTGCTAATTACGGTAGATGGAGTGCGAATGAATACCGCCATCTTCAGGGGAGGGAATGTTCAGAATGTAATTTCCATTGACCCCCTGGCCCTGGGTCGCACAGAAGTGGTTTTAGGCCCGGGTTCTGTGGTCTACGGAAGCGATGCCATTGGGGGAGTGATGAA
>CBFGYW010000447.1:0-2005 GCA_965653085.1 uncultured Salinimicrobium sp. | reverse complement strand
AGCAAAAGCCTTTCACGGAGACGAACTCGATATTTTTATAGAGGACATTTCCGGTGTGCCCTTCAGCGCCTACCAGATTTACCATTACTCCTCCCACCTTGCTGTCAGTGTTTCCTAACGGAAGGTTGAGGATTGCCCTTATCTGTTGCTCAAACTGATTTGTAAAACTGGCTTCAATGCTGTAGTGTCCGCTATTGTGGGGTCTTGGCGCGACCTCATTTACCACGATCTCATCATCCTGGGTAAGGAACATCTCGACCGCCAGAAGGCCCACGTGCTCAAAGGCCTCGCTAACCTTTTTGGCAACAGCCCTTGCTTTTTCTGCAACTGCATTATCTATTCGGGCAGGACATATCACATACTCCACCTGGTTGGCTTCGGGATGAAACTCCATCTCCACCACAGGATAGGTAATGACCTCTCCCGAAGGATTCCGGGCCACTATAACGGCGAGTTCATTCCTGAACGGGACCAGTTTTTCGGCAATACATTTAGCGTTCGGAAGGTCCCGAAGGTCCTCGTGTGTTCTTATAACCGATACCCCTTTTCCATCGTAACCGCCCGTGGCACTTTTCCAGACAAAGGGGAGTTCAACCTTCCCGGAATGTACTGCAGCCGAAAGCTGTTCAGTATCTTCAAATATTTCGTATTCGGCGGTGGGGATGGAGTTACTGGAATAGAAATCCTTCTGAACAGCCTTGTCCTGGATTTTTCTAAGGGTTGCTGAAGAGGGAAAAACCTTCACCCCTTCCTTTTCCAGTTGCTCCAGGGCCTCTACATTCACCGATTCTATCTCGAAGGTCAGCACGTCGACCTGTTTTCCGAAGCTTACCACCGTTTCAAAGTCCATCAGGTCTCCCTGCTGAAAAAAATCACAGGCCAACCGAGCAGGAGCTGCAGCACTGGGGTCCAGCACATAGGTCTGGATGTCAAACTTCCGGGTTTCATAGAGCATCATTTTGCCCAGCTGCCCACCTCCGAGGATGCCCAGCCTGAATTCTGAAGAGAAATAATTAGTCATTCCGAAAGTGTTTTAGCAAAAATAATTTATTAAGCTTGAAATGACGAAATAATCTTCCACAAATGCCCAATAAATTAGCAGCTAAGAGTTGATTGGATTCCTTATCTTTGCTTCCCTGAAAAAACGCTTGTTTTGGTGCAATTACATGATTTGAAGTTTACTCCCTTTATTCGTGAAGCCGAGATCACTTCGGCCATTGAAGAAGTGGCTCAAAAGATCAATGCCGACTATAAAGACAGGACACCAGTTTTCCTGGGAATACTGAATGGCGCTTTCCTTTTTGCTTCAGAACTCATAAAACGTTTTGAAGGAAACTGTGAGGTGAGCTTTGTGAAACTCAGCTCTTATGTGGGCACAAACTCTTCGGGAGAAGTGAAGTCCCTCGTGGGATTAAACCAGTCCCTGGAAGGCCGGGACGTAATTGTGATCGAGGACATCATCGACACGGGGAATACCCTTGACAGCATTTATTCGCTTCTGGAGAAGGAAAAGGCACAGAGCTTCAGGATTGCCACCCTTTTTTACAAACCGGCGGCCTACAAAAAGAATTATCCCATTGATTACTGCGGAATGGAGATCCCCAACGACTTCATTGTGGGCTATGGCCTCGACTATAAGGAACTGGGGCGTAACCTGCGGCAGGTATACAAACTTAAAGAAGACAAAATGACCAACCTAGTATTGTTTGGCCCCCCGGGTGCAGGGAAAGGAACGCAGGCAAGTGTTCTGAAAGAAAAATATAAACTGGTGCATATCTCCACCGGGGACGTGTTCAGATACAATATCAAAAATGAAACCGAACTTGGGAACCTGGCAAAATCCTATATGGATAAGGGCCAGCTGGTACCCGATGAGGTGACCATCAATATGCTGAAGGCCGAAGTGGAGAAGGACATCGACGGTAACGGTTTTATCTTCGACGGGTTCCCACGGACTGTTGCCCAGGCTGAGGCCCTTTCAGAATTATTAAATGAAAAAGGTACC
>CBFGYW010000446.1:0-2005 GCA_965653085.1 uncultured Salinimicrobium sp. | reverse complement strand
CAGGAAGAACAAGCTGCGCCGCAACCTGTTCACCTACCT
Source organism: uncultured Salinimicrobium sp. (assembly GCA_965653085.1). Taxonomy (GTDB): domain Bacteria; phylum Bacteroidota; class Bacteroidia; order Flavobacteriales; family Flavobacteriaceae; genus Salinimicrobium. The sequence continues at coordinate 1,966 of CBFGYW010000446.1, read as the reverse complement.
CAAGGAGCGGAACATCACCTGCCTCATTGCCACCCACGACAGCACCGACGCCCTTTCCTTTGCCGACAGGACCCTCGTGATGCGGGAGGGCAGGATCATCGCACAGGGGAGTCCGCAGGAGCTGTATGACAATCCAAAGAACCTTTATGTGGCTTCCCTCTTCGGGGAGGTCAATGAGCTGCCTTTAAGCTTTCTCAAGTCGGATGAAAGCCTTCGGAAAAAGGTGATTCTGTACCCTCACGAATTGCAGCTTTCCTCAAAAGACAGCGGATTCCCTGCAGTGGTAAAATCCTCCTGGTTCAAGGGAAGCAACTTTCTGGTTGAAGCTGAAGCCGCAGCCGGACCTGTTTTCTTTGAAAATCCCACGGCCCTCGAAAAGGGGGTAGAGGTAAGATTGGAGCCATCAGAAGGGATTCTGGAGTCTCGGGTCAGGTAACTAAAATACCTCGGTTATCTTCTCCTCAATTCCGTTGAAACTGAAGCTGTCATCTTTCTTTTTCCCCATGAGGGCTTTGGCGATGGGTGATCCTACCCCCACTGCAAAATACTCCCTGTCCTGCATAACGAGTTTTCCTGCAGGGATGGCAAGGATGTAATTGGCCCCCGTGGTTTCCACCACGCTGCCAAATCCAACCTCCTCTGAAGGCTTCACATCCCGCAGCAGGTCCACGGTCTTTTTGAGCTGCCCATACTGCTCCAGCTGCCCCGAGAGCTTCTCGAATTCCAGGTGCAGCATCGCCCTTCCGGTCTCGTATTTGTCGCCCATCGAGCATTTGGTCTCCAGCTTCAGGGCATCCTCCAGATCAGCTATCGCCTGCCTTATCCTGTCCACGCGCTCCTTTACATACTGCTGACTGGCGGTGATCAAATCCTGTTTTTTATCTATGCTCATTTCAAATTTCAGTTGGTGAATCGGTTGCCGAAGGCTATCCTACAGAAGGTCGGCGAGATCGCTGCCCACCACACTGCCTATGGCCACGCCCATTCCTCCCAGACGGACTCCGCAATATACGTTTTCAGAAATCTGCTCCACAATCGGTTTCTTCTGTCCGCCCACCCCCATGATCCCGCTCCAGCGGTGGGCTATCTTTACCTCCTTCCCCGGAAGGATCACCTTCTGAAGCAGGCTCTCCAGCTTGTTCTGTATGAGCTCTGTCTGCTCCAGATGGGTGGTCTCCTCGGCCTCGAAGTCGAGGTTCCTGCCCCCTCCCAGAAGGATTCTATTGTCGATATTCCTGAAGTAATAGAAGCCCTCCTCCAGGTGAAAGGTTCCCCGCAGCTGCAGGTCCTCGATAGGTTCGGTAATGAGCACCTGCGCCCTGGCAGGCTTCACCGAAGGGATGCCCAGCTGAAAGGCAAAACCATTGGTGGTGATGAGGAGCTTCGGAGTCTTCAGCTCAAACTGGTCTGTTTTCAGGTGAACCTTTCCATTTTCTTCTGAAAAACCTTCCACGGTGATGTTGTTGAGGATCTTTATGCCCGGCGAAACCGCCTTCTGCATCAGGGCCGCCATCATCTTTCCGGTGTGCAGCTGGCCCTCGAATTCGGTGAAGATACACTGGTCTGCCACCCCCTTAAAGCCGAAGCTGTTCTCGCGGACGGTGAAGACGTGTTTTCCGAAGATGGGCAGCAGCAGGTCGTTGATGCGTTCCCGTTCCGAAAGGCATTTCTGAAGCAGGGGTTCCTGTTCTTCGGTAAAGAGTTCGGTGCCGCCCCATTGTTCATAGGCAATGATATCGTCTCCCAGGTTCTTCCGAAGCAGTTCCAGCCCGTTTAAGCGCTTTTTTATCAGCGACAGCACTTCTTCCTCGCTGTGGGTGGTTAAGTCTGCCAGGATCTCTGAAATGCTTCCAAAAGTGGCAAAACCTGCGTTCTTGGTGCTGGCCCCGTTGGGGAGGAAGCTGCGTTCCAAAATGAGGATATTGGCCTCTGGAAATCTTTCCTTAAGCCGCAGGTCATCGATTAC
>CBFGYW010000445.1:0-2014 GCA_965653085.1 uncultured Salinimicrobium sp. | reverse complement strand
CATCTTTAAACAAATTATAGGATTATTAAACAGGAAGTGTTCTGACAGACAGAAAGTAAAAAATGCATAAAAAAAGAACCCCCTGCCTTTCAGCAGGGGGTTCAGGAAACACCTAAGGATCTCTCCTCAGGCAACTACAACTAGTTAGATACCTCTGTGTGGATGGCAGCAACGGTTTCTTCGTTATCTACCCCCAGGCCTTCTCTTTGATGCACCAGCACCCCATTTTCATCAAACACACTAATAATATTGGAGTGGGAGAAATCAATAGGAGAGATCTTCTTGTAACTCACAGCCAGTACGGTTGCGAATTCACGCGTAGCTTCTTCAGTTCCTCTAAGGAACATCCAGTGGTCCTCTTCCATCAGGTTCTCCCTGGAGAAGGCTTTCAGGCGTTCAGGAGTATCAGTTGCAGGGTCGATGCTTACCATAATGAATCGAACTTTGTCCAGGTCCTTTTCAGGCAGCTGTTTTTCAATATTCCTCATATCGGCAACAAGTCGGGGGCAGGCGGCCTTGCAGGAGGTGTAGACCATCACCATTACCAGCGTTTTTCCGCGCAGCTCTTCCAGCTGGATGTCTTCGCCATCCTGGGTGGTCCAGGTGGAAGGCAGGTTGTAGATGGATAGCTCAGGCAGTTCAGCACTCAGGTCGGCTGCTGCCAATTCCTGAGGTTCTACGATAACCGGGGCATCATCTGCCATGTTACAGGCGGTGAAAGTTGCAAGAAGTACGAGTATTGCGATTGATTTTTTCATTTTTCTGTTGATTTGGGTGGCCTGCTCCTTTTGGTTCAGCAGGACCTGATTTGATATGCTTTTATAAATTCACCTTTGCATCCTGGTCCTGAACACATCTGAACCCAAGATTCTTGATTGCGTAATTAGCTTTGACGCTGCCCCTGAAGGCGTAGCGCATAAAGGCGGCATAGTTCATTAAATCTGTCGCCCCAACGGCGGCCGCCCCACAGAACATATTGTTGTCTCCGGTAGAACCTTTTCTGGATTCTCCTGTAACCATCACCGAGTTGAAATCGAGGGTCCATTCCCATACCAGTCCGTGCAGGTCATACACGCCCCAGTAGTTTTTGAAGGTGCTCCCCACCTTGTTTGTAGAGGTGTTGGGAGTCTCATACCACCCCAGGATGAACTGGTTGTAGTCCTCCACTTTTCGGGCATCGGCCTGGGTTTCGTTAGCCATGGCTACATATTCCCATTCATCAACGGTAGCCAGTCGCTTGCCTTCACATTCGCAGTAGTTCTTGGCAGCATACCAGGACACGTTGGTTACGGGTGCATTTGCCAGTTTTTCGCTTCCGTAGTCCAGATCGCTTTTCCAGCTGATCAGGTAGCTTTCCTCAGCGAAGAGTTTCTTCACTTCTGAACGTCTCCATCTCGGGTTCTTCTGAAGGAACTGCTGGAACTCATTGTTGGTGACGGGATAGATGTCCATTTTGAAGTCTTCTATCACCACCGCTTCCCCGGTTCCGTAGAGAGGAGTAAATTCCCCTCCCTTGATGTTCGCCATATCTCCAGACTGGCTGAATGCCTGGCTCTGGATCATTATTGCGAAACAAACTGCCAATCTGGATATTATAGCTTTCATTTTAGTTATGAGTTAAGAGTTATGAGTTAAGAGTTCAATTCTGAATTATTTTAAGGCTTCCTTCACCATTTCGTGGGTTACCTCGGTTTTGTTGTTGCCCCAGTTGTTGTAGACGTAGGTGAGTACGTTTGCCACATCTTCATCTGAAAGGTTCTGTGGAGGCATCATACTGTTGTAGGCGTTTCCGTTTACGGTGATTGGGCCAGACAGTCCGCGTTTTACCGCTTTAATTGCCCTGTGCACGTCGGCATTCAGGTAATCAGATTTTGCGAGGGGAGGGAAGGCTCCGGCAACCCCGGCACCGGTTGAACCGTGGCAGGCGTTTGGCCACTTGCTGTTCTGTGAGCCCAGTTCCACGGCAGCGTTGCAAAATTTGAATGATGAGTTCTTTGTCGCTATCCCTGGGAGT
>CBFGYW010000444.1:0-2020 GCA_965653085.1 uncultured Salinimicrobium sp. | reverse complement strand
GACCTTTCCCTTCAGAATATAGGTTATTTTAAGGAGAACATCCCCGGGCTGCTGGAGGTTTCCATAGGGCACGCCCTAATTGCGGAATCCCTCTACCAGGGTCTGGAATCGGTGATCCGGCAATATCTCATCTTACTCCAGGACTGATGAAACTACACTCTACAATATTGGGAGAAGGCACCCCATTCCTGATCCTTCACGGCTTCCTGGGGATGGGCGACAACTGGAAGACCCTTGGAAAGAAATTCTCGGAAATAGGCTACCAGGTCCACCTGCTGGACCAGCGAAACCACGGCAGGAGTCCACACAGCGAGGAGATGGGCTATCTGGAGATGGCCAAGGACCTGAAGCAGTACTGCGAAGAACACTCCCTCGGTGACTCTGTCCTGATGGGCCATTCGATGGGCGGCAAGACAGCTATGTGGGCAGCCAGCCTTTTCCCAGACCTGTTTGCAAAGCTTATCGTTGTAGATATTGCCCCAAAATATTACCCCCCGCATCATCAGAAGATCCTCGCCGGACTGGAGGCGCTTGACAAAGCTGAACTGACCTCCCGGTCGGAGGCAGAAGACCTGCTGTCGAAATATGTAGAGGAAGAAGAGGTGCGGATGTTTCTGCTGAAGAACCTTTACTGGAAGACCAAGGAAAAGCTGGGACTGCGGCTGAACCTTCAGGTGTTGGCAGATAAGGTCGATGCAGTAGGGGAGGCCCTGCCTTCAGATAAGATTTATTCCAGGCCTGCGTTGTTTATCAAAGGTGCTACCTCCGGATATATCAAAGAGGAGGATGAGGGCTCTATTGCGAAGCATTTTCCGGATTCCAGGGTGGCGATTATTCCAGATGCAGGGCATTGGGTACACGCGGAGTGGCGATCTTGTTGATGTTCACACTTAACTTGGTCATTCTACTCTTGTGTTTCCTACAAAAATACAAAGTTGAAGATGCAAAAAAGTACTTTATTTTAATTAATTTGCGGGAAATTGGAGGACCTATGAGCATTCAACCATTTATCCTGAACGACATAGACATGCAGAACATCAATGGGAGTATCAGGGATCTCCAGAAGATGTTCGACGAGGTGACCTATTCCCATATTCCGGTAGAAAAAGACGGGATCTATCTGGGCTGTATCTCTGAGACTGATGCCCGGTCCTTCGATTCTGAAAAAACCATCGGGGATTTTCAGTTTTCCCTGGAAGGTTTTTATGTGCGGGACGTTGAAAACTGGCTGGATGTGCTGGAGGCTTTCGCCAAGAACCAGACCAATATTCTGCCGGTACTGGATGAGGAAAATGTGTACTGTGGCTTTTTGGAACTTTATGACATTGTCAACCTATTCACCGATACCCCCTTCCTTCACGGCCCCGGTGCCATATTGATCCTCGAAAAAGGCTATAGGGACTACTCCTTCAGTGAAATCAGTCAGATCGTGGAATCCAACGGGGAACACGTGCTGGGGATGTTTGTCTCCAAACTGGAAAATGACGTGGCACAGATCACTCTGAAGATAGGCCAGAACAGCCTGAATTCCATTCTCCAGTCCTTCAGGAGATATGGCTACAACATTGTTTCCCATCACCAGGAGGACACCTTTAACGCCAGCCTGAAAGAGCGATCGAAATACCTTGACAAATACCTGAACATCTAATATGAAGATTGGAATCTATGGCCAGTTCTATCACGCCAAATCGGGTATTTACATCGAGGAGCTCCTGAATGTCCTGGACTGCGAGAATATCGAGGTGCTGATCGAAGAGGAATTCTTCAGCCTGATCCATCAGAATGAATCCATAAAGAACGAATTTGCACATTTCGGGACCTTCACCAGCCTGGATTCTTCCTTCGACTTCTTCTTCAGCGTGGGAGGAGACGGGACCATCCTGAAGTCGGTGAATTACGTCAAGGATCTAGATATCCCCATTGTTGGCATCAACACCGGGAGGCTTGGATTCCTTGCCACAGTAAACAAGGAAGACATAAAGAAAACCATCCATAAACTGCTGCATAAGGAATACCATAT
>CBFGYW010000443.1:0-2035 GCA_965653085.1 uncultured Salinimicrobium sp. | reverse complement strand
GGAAAGCAGACGAATTCGCGCCCCTGTGGGTGGTGGATTTCCCGCTGCTGGAATGGGATGAGGAGACGAACCGCTATCACGCTATGCACCACCCCTTCACCTCCCCTAAGCCAGAGGATATCGAACTTCTGAAAACAGCTCCGGGTGAGGTTCGTGCCAATGCCTATGACCTTGTCCTCAACGGAAATGAGATTGGTGGAGGTTCTATCAGGATCCACGACAAAGCCACTCAGGCGATGATGTTCGACTATCTTGGTTTTACTCCGGAGGAGGCGAAAGCCCAGTTCGGTTTCCTTATGGATGCCTTCCAGTACGGTGCCCCTCCACACGGGGGAATTGCCTTCGGATTTGACAGACTCACAGCCATCCTGGGAGGTCACGAGACCATCCGCGATTATATCGCTTTCCCAAAAAACAATGCAGGCCGCGATGTAATGATCGATGCCCCTGCTCCACTGGACAAAGCCCAGCTGGAAGAGCTTCATCTTAAAGTTGATTTAAAAGCATAAAAGCTAAAGGATCCTGCCAGATGGCAGGATTTTTTTATCTTCAGCATAAAAACAGCGATTTTCAATGCCCGATAACCCGAACTCCTTCATAAACAAGTTTCAGCGGTGGAAGACAGAGCACCTGTCGCACCAGCAGTTCCTGATGCTGCTGAGTTCGGTAATTGGATTCGCAGCGGGACTTGGGGCGGTAGCGATCAAGAACCTCACCCACTTCATCCAGCACCTGCTGGAAGCCGAGCTGATCATCAACTATCACCTGGCCTTCTATTTCCTGTTTCCACTGCTGGGACTCACATTTGTGGTGCTGATCATCAAATATGTTTTCAAAAGAAATATAGGCCACGGAATACCCTCCACCCTGCACGCGATCTCAAAAAAGAAGGGGATCATGTCGCGGATGCAGATGTACGCTTCCCTTATTACTGCCCCAATAACCGTAGGTTTTGGAGGATCGGTAGGACTTGAGGGCCCAACGGTAGCGACGGGTGCTTCCATAGGATCGAATATCTCACGGCTGTTCCAGATGAATCAGGCCTCCCGCACCCTGCTGATTGGCTGTGCTGCCGCCGGGGCCATGTCTTCCATTTTCAAGGCTCCCATTGCAGCCATCGTTTTTGCCATTGAGGTCTTCAGTCTCGACCTCACCCTCATCTCGCTGCTGCCATTGCTGCTGGCCTCCGTTTCCGCCGTGCTCACCTCCTATTTCTTCTTCGGATCGGATACCATCCTTCCGTTTACCCTTACGGATGAATTCGTCATTTCCGAAGTTCCCTATTACATCCTGCTGGGAATCCTCGCTGCCCTCTGCTCCATCTACTTCACCAAGATGTATTTCAGGATCAATAAGATCTTCAAACGCTTTGGCTCCCCCTTCAAGCGGCTGCTCATAGGAGGTACCGCCCTGGGAATCCTGGTGTTCCTGATCCCTCCTCTTTATGGGGAAGGTTATGATGTGATCAACAACCTTCTGGATGAGAATTACCTGGAAGCACTGGGCCAGAATTACTTCAACGCCTACCTGGATAACCTATGGGTGGTGATCGCCCTGCTGGCAGGCCTGGTGTTCTTCAAGATCGTCGCCACCTCCCTCACCTTCAATGCCGGCGGTATTGGAGGAATCTTTGCCCCTGTGCTCTTTATGGGCAGCACCATGGGCCATTGCTTTGCCCTGCTGCTAAACCACCTTGGCCTTTCCAAAGACCCGCTCTCGGTGAGCAACTTCACCCTGGTGGGAATGACCGGACTGATGGCAGGAGTGCTGCATGCCCCGCTGACAGCTATTTTTCTTATCGCCGAACTCACACACGGATACGAGCTTTTTATTCCGCTGATGATCACTGCAGCCGTCTCCTATATGATCACCATTCAGTTTGTACCGCATTCGGTATATACCATGGAACTCGCCTCCCGGGGAGAACTGCTCACCCACAACAAGGATCAGGCGGTACTCACCCTGATGGATATAGATCAGGTAATAGAAACGAATTTTGTCCCCCTGGATGTAAAGATGAACCTGGGAGAGATCA
>CBFGYW010000442.1:0-2038 GCA_965653085.1 uncultured Salinimicrobium sp. | reverse complement strand
ACTGCTACTTAGGGAGTCTTCGCCGTAAACAAATACATTAAAAGCCAGCATCGCGACCAGTGCGATAACGGGTATCAAGGCTTCCCAGATGTTTAGTTCTTTATTTTCAACAATTTTTTCCTGGTCCTTGATGAACAATTCATCTTCCATTCGTGGGGGATTTTAATTTTCGGCTGTAATGTTACGATTTTTCAGGAAGGAATGAAAATGTAGGCGGGAATTGGGACAGGAAATCTTTTTTTGTGCAAAAAAACTACTTATTGCTTTCGAATGGAAATGCTGAAGCCTGAGAAAAGGCAGAAAAAGAAAACCTGTCGGGTTTGCAATAGGTTAGCAATTCCGACAGGTTTATTTGTATTAATGACTTTGAAGCTGGCTTAGATCTCCAGTGCGATTTCAATCATTTCGCTGAAGGTGGTCTGCCTTTCCTCAGCCGTGGTCTTTTCTCCGGTTACCAGAGAATCTGAAATGGTGAGCAGGCTCAGTGCCTTTACCTGATGCTTGGCGGCAAGGGTATAGAGCCCTGAAGTTTCCATTTCAACGCATAAAACTCCGAAGTTGGACCATTTCTGATAGGACTCGAACTCATCGGCGTAGAATTCATCGCTGGTGAGTACGTTTCCTGCCTTGAGTCTGATGCCTTTGGCCCTGGCTATTTCCACAGCCTTGATAAAGAGGCTGAAATCTGCGGTTGGGGCAAAATCGGCGCCCTGAAACCGGGCCTGATTGATGCCTGAGGTCGAGGAGGCGGCCATGGCCACCACTATGTCGCGCAGCTCTATGTGTTTCTGGTAGGAACCTGCACTGCCGACTCGAATAAGATTCTTCTCCTCGTATTCAGTGATAAGTTCGTGGGCGTAAATGGAGATCGACGGCACCCCCATTCCAGTGCCCTGAACAGAGATCCTTCGCCCTTTATAGGTGCCAGTGTATCCGAACATGTTTCGGACCTTGTTATAACAAACGGGATTTTCCAGATAAGTTTCCGCAATCCACTGTGCCCTTAATGGATCTCCCGGAAGAAGTACAGTTTCAGCGATTTCTCCCTTGCGGGCTTCTATGTGTATGCTCATTCCTTTAATTCTTTTACAATGGATACTCCCGAAGAGGTACCTATTCTTTCTACTCCCAGCTCTATATAATACAGGGCGGTATCGAGATTTTTAATCCCTCCCGAGGCCTTTATCTTCGCTTTCCCCTCGGTTGCTTTTTTCATCAGTTCAATGCTTTCCCTGTCGGCACCTGCGGTTCCGAAACCGGTGGATGTTTTTACGAAATCGGCTTTGGCTTTTACTGAAAGTTCACTTGCCAGCAGGATCTCTTCTGAAGTGAGATAACAGGTTTCCAAAATCACCTTCAGTATATTGTCTCCAATGGCTTCCTTGATGGCAGCGATTTCCTGTTCTACCTTTTCCAGCTGTCGGGATTTCAGTGCGCCAATATTAATGACCATATCGATTTCGGTAGCACCGTCTTTAATAGCCTGCCGGGCTTCAAATACCTTTGCAGGGGTAGACATTGCACCAAGAGGAAACCCTACTACTGTACAGACTTTTACATCTGTTCCCTTAAGTTGTTCTTTTGCGAAGCTCACAAAGGCGCTGTTGATGCAAACGCTGATGAATTCGTGCTCCCTGGCTTCCTGGCAGAGTTTTGCCACTTCCTCTTCAGTAGCAGTGGCGCGAAGCAGGGTGTGGTCTATGTATTTGTTGATCTCGATCATCCTTTTCTTTTAAATTGTGATAATATAAAGGGACTTCTGAAGGGAACATTCTGATTTACAGATGAAAACAGATGATGTTTACATTAAAGTCCGGGATTGTAAAGTTCCGGGAATTTGGGGAGAAATGGAAATGATTTTCGTCAGGAAAATGGGAAAAATTGGAAAGGAAGTCCAGAACAGCAGCTTTTCCGAAGCTAAAGATCTTCGGAAAAGCAGGTCCTGAAGGTTATAATTTTATAGAACGCCCACTTCTTTCATACAGGCTTTCATCATCTGATAGGTTCTCTCGATATCATTGTCGAGCCCGATGGAGAA
>CBFGYW010000441.1:0-2038 GCA_965653085.1 uncultured Salinimicrobium sp. | reverse complement strand
TTGGACTTCATCGGGGAGGTAAAACCAAAACGTGCCTATTTGACCCACATAAGCCACCATATGGGCTTCCACGAGCAGGTACAGGCCAGCCTGCCGGAAAATGTTTTCCTGGCCTACGACAATCTTAAAATCACTTTATAATGCGACGTTCCTTATTTCTTTATCTGTTTGTTTTCACCGCCCTCATCGCCGTTTTCCTTTACGCGAACTCCCGAAGGATGCTGGAGGCAAAAAATGCCGAAATAGAGGAGTTAAAAGCTGAAATGGAAGGGCAGGAGAGAGGTGCTGCTCAGACTGCGGTTTCCTCGGAATTGTTCCTGTTCCAGTCAAACGATGCAGCAATGTCCTACTTTGAGGAGCAGGAATTAGAAGCCGCGACCATTGCCCAGCGCATAGAGGATGAAATAATAAGCCGCAACAAGGCTTCCGAAGACAATAATCTCATTCCCTATGAAGGAATGGATGGAAATATGCGCATCAACAGCATCAGGATCCTGAACCATAAATGGATCCTCGCCAACTTCACCGATGGCAGCCATTGGGGAGACCTTTTCATCTCCTACTATCTGGACGAAAACAACCAGCTGGTGCTGGAAACCGAAAACTCCCTGCTTTATCCGACAGACTAAAGCCGTTCCTTCAGCCAGCGCTTCAGTTCCATAAAATTCTGCGGAGCAACCCCGTGTCCCACAGGAAATTCTGAATAACTGTTCTCGATCCCCAGGGAATCCAGAAAGGGTTTGGTCTTTCTCGCCCACGCCACAGGAATCACCTGATCCGAAGTTCCGTGGGAAGAGTACACCGAAAGCTTCGAAAGATCCTTCGACTGGAAACCTTCCTTCAGAATAGCCGGATTTATATAACCACTGAGTCCAATTACGTTCTTCACCTTTTCAGGATACGAAAGTGCCACCGCCAGGCTGAGGATGGTGCCCTGGCTGAAGCCAATCAGGGTGACATTGTCCTTATCAACGGGATAAGCCGCCACCGCCTCGTCTATAAATTTTGAAATAGTATCCCGCGAAGTCTTCGCCTGTTCGTCATCGCTGAACTTCCCGGTGCTATTATCCCAGTAGATCGCATACCACGCGTGCCCGTAAGGCTGCAGGGGGAGGGGAGCCCGTACCGAAATTATGAAAAGCTCCTCGGGCAGCTCGTCTGCAAAGCCAAAGAGGTCTTCTTCATTACTGCCATACCCGTGGAGCAGGATCGCCAGTGGCGCCTTCTCAGAGGCAACTTTGGGTTTTCGGATAAGATGTGTGAGAGATAGGTTTTCTTTCAGCATTATTCTATTGTACTAAACCATTTCTGAAACTGACTTCCAACCAGTGGCACCAGATTCCTCTCTCCCTGGATGGCGCCCACAATTCCGTAGGTCCACAGCACAAGAATGAAGATATAGAAGGCGCCCGAAATGAACCAGCTGTCAAACCAGGATACCACCAGCCCCAGCATATAAAACGTAATGTTTATACCCAGCCCCTGCCTGATGTGAAAACTGGCAAAGGGGTTCTTGCTGTCATTGTTGATGAAGTACGCAATGATGGTTCCTATAATTGTCAGATAGGCTACTATGGCCGCGGTCTTTCCGCTTTTCGCAACACTTTCCATTTCGATGGCTTTGAAGTTATCTGCAAAGATAAAACTTTATTGGGTCTTGAAGGATATTCAGGTTGCTATGCTTCCAGGTATTTTCCTTTGGAAAAAATCCCCAGCACCTTTCCTTTCAGCTCCTGCCCCAGGAAAACGCTGTTCCTGGAACTGCTGTGGATATCCTTTAGCTCAAATGTTGTTTCAACATCCGGATCGAAGAATGTAAGATTGGCTTTCGCCTCCACCTCGATGATATTCTCCGGAAGGTCAAATCTCCACCTTCCTGCCAGCAGCATCCTGATGGCTGTTTTTAAGGAGAGAACTTTATTCAAGGCTCTGAAAGCCGATTCCAGGCCGATGGTCCCGAAGAGGGCGTTGTCGAATTCCAGTTTTTTATGCTCTATATCCACCGGGAAATGGTCGCTGGTGACCATATCTATGGTTC
>CBFGYW010000440.1:0-2042 GCA_965653085.1 uncultured Salinimicrobium sp. | reverse complement strand
ATAAATGGTTTGGGGAAGGAAGGGATGGAAAAGACAAAGGGGAATTCAGCGCGATTTTCTATAACACCCAAAAGTTCGAGGTTGTGGATATGAATACCTTCTGGCTTTCCGAAACTCCGCACCGCATCTCAAGAGGCTGGGACGCTGCCCTCAACAGGATCTGTACCTATGGGCTTTTCAGGGAAAAGTCCAGCGGAAAGGAATTCTATGTCTTCAACACCCATTTCGACCATCTGGGGGAGCTGGCACGGCTTAAAAGTGCCGAGCTTATTGTAGAGAAGATAAAAAACATCAATCATGAAAACCTGCCTGTAGTTCTTATGGGTGATTTCAATCTGGAGCCCACATCTCCAGCCCTGGTTCCCATTTTCGAATTCCTGAATGATTCAAAAGCAGTAGCCACTGAAGTGGTCTATGGGCCCGAAGGCACCTTTAACGGGTTCAAATGGGAAGAGCCCGTAACCAAAAGGATCGACTACGTTTTCACCAGTGCCAACGGCCTCGAGGTCCTGAAATATGCGGTTCTCAGCGATACCAAAGAACAGAAATATCCTTCCGATCATTTCCCTGTAATTGCTGAACTTCAATTTTCTACCACCAAGTAAAATTATATACATATTACTCATCTGGAGGTAAGTAGCTATCTCCTAAATTCCTACAACCTGTTCTGTAGAACAATTTTTTTGTGGCCTTTCAACGAAAATTTATCCGAAGTAACTTTCTGTGTATTAATAAGTTGTAATTTGCCTTTCCTGCACACCCTTTTTTACCCTACAAAACTTTATTGAACGAGATCAAATCTCTGAATATTCAGGATGCTTAATTCCTGCATTGTTCTATATGTGTAACGGTAAAAACAGAAGTCATGAAAAATTCTAACCAGTCAAGATGGAAGCACCTATTAAGCATGTTATTGCTAATAGGTTTATTTTTATCCTGTAGCGAGGAACCGCTGGAGGAAATTACGTTGGAAACAGCAGATCTCGCGGTAGCAGCTTCAAACGTGATCCCAGATCATTACATAGTGGTCCTCTCGGAAAAGCCGATGAAGGAAGATCCCCGCTCTGCAGTAGCCCTGGAGGCCATTTCCAAGGAAGTTGGTAATATGGCTGGAGCCAGGGTCAAGGCGAAATATAAGCATAGTCTCACTGGATTTTCCGCACGACTTAGCAAAGGGCAACTGAAAAAGCTGGAAAAGGACCCGAGGGTAGTAATGATCGTCCCTGATAAAATTATCAAATTAGAGACTTCTTACGAAACGGGAATTGTTACGGTGCAGGAGAATCCCACCTGGGGATTGGACAGACTTGATCAGCGAGGAGGTATTCTTGACAGGGCTTATTCCCAGACAGCTACAGGCGCAGGAGTGGATGTGTACATTATGGATTCGGGAATTCGATATTCCCACAAGGAATTTGGTGGAAGGGCGGTCTTCGGAGTGGATATGGTAAACTTGTATCCTGAAGACCATGATATAACTGAACCAGAAGTGGAGCCTGGTGCAGATTGCCGGGGTCACGGTACTCACGTCGTGGGAACCGTAGGCGGGGAAAATTACGGGGTGGCCAAGGGCGTAAATCTTATTTCTGTCCGGGTATTCAGTTGCGCCGGGATTTCCAGTGAATCCAGGGTCCTTAAAGCAATAGACTGGGTCACGGCCAATGCTGCCCTTGAAGAAAATGCAAACAGGCCCGCAGTCGTGAACATGAGTATGGGCGGGCTACCTGATGAGGCTTTGGAAACAGGACTAATAAACTCCATCGCCAGCGGGATACATTATGTGGTTTCTGCTGGGAATGCGGCAACGGAAGCCTGCGAACAATCGCCCGCCAGGGTTCCAGCTGCCCTAACGGTGGGTGCAAGCGATATTACCAATAGGAGGGCCAGTTTTTCCAATTTCGGTTCCTGCGTGGATGTTTTTGCACCTGGTGTTGAAATCACCTCCGCCGGAATAGCCGACGATACGGCTTCCCAATTAATGAATGGAACTTCCATGGCTGCCCCACATGTAACCGGGCTGGTGGCCCTTTATCTCGAAGATC
>CBFGYW010000439.1:0-2070 GCA_965653085.1 uncultured Salinimicrobium sp. | reverse complement strand
CCAATATTTGTACAAATGCAAAGATTCCACTCCTCCGAAATAACATTGGCACTCGAATTGGGCTTTCACGACTCCAGAGGAGTCTAATATTTGTAGAAATGGGGGCTATATTTATTCCTGGCCCCGGCTGGGGCCGAACCTTCAGGTAATGGTTTCCCTGCCGAGGCAAAATATTATGACTGATTTGGATATAAAAAACGGGCGGCCTATTGGGGTGCCTATCTTCAGGGTAGGAACTTCCATATTTTTCTTCTCAAATTGTTTTTTCTTCTATATTTGGCACGTAACAATCCCCTGCAGGCCAAGCCTGTAGGGCAAGCATCAAACACACGCGTATGAAAAAACTTTTACTTCTTACAGCCTGCCTGCTTCTGGGCAGCACACTTTCGGCACAGTCGGAAAAATTCAGGGAACTCGAGGAACAGATCCTGGAGCATTATGGCAATGGGGAATTTGAGGAGATCCTTCAGCTGGCTCCTCAGCTCACCAAGGAGGAACCCTGGCGGGGAGAGGGGCATTATTATTCCGCCCTGGCCTATATCGAGCTGAAGGAATATCAGAAGGGGCTGGAATACCTCGAACTGGCTGAAAAACAGGCCGACCCTGAACTACGGGAAAATATCGAGATCGTGCGGGAGAATTTCCCGAAGTTCCAGGAACAGGACCGTCTGGCTGCTGCCGCTGCAGAACTGGAGCAGCAGGGCAGGGATAAGGAAGCCGCTGCGCTTTATAAAGAAGCCTGGGAACTGTATAAATATTCCGGAGCTACCGCAGAAAAGGCGGTGATCCTTTTTCTGAAACTGAAGGATTACGAACAGGCGATGAGTATTCTCGAGGATCCCGTTTTTGAAGGAGATCCGGCGTCGATGGAATATATTGAGGAGATCTCCAGGACTCCGGAATACAAGGCGATCGCATCATATAACGAGGCGATTTCCGAAGGCAGCCTGAATTTCATGTATGGGGAATTCGAGGACGCGCTGACCAATTTCGACGCTGCCCTGCGGCTGAGACCCAATGATCCTGATGCCCTGCAGCTGAAATCGGAATTACTGGACGTATGGGCCTGGCGGAAAGCTGAAGAACAGAACACTCTCAAGGCTTATAAATCCTACCTGGGTAATGGAAAAAACCTGTTATACCGCGAGGAGGCGGAAGCGAAGGTAGCAGAAATAAAAGAGGCCCGCAGGAATTCCAGGCCCAACAAGGCTTTTATGACCTATGTGTACGATTCCATTGCGCCTATCGGAATTTCCTTCGGGGGGATCAATAACAAGGCCGTGGGCGTATATCTGTCAGGAAACATCAACAATGAGCTGCTGGAAGGCGGAGTAGAGAGTTCCGAGGAAGCAGGCGAAGAGGTGCCGGCTTATGGCGATATCGTGTTGGGACTTACAAAGAAGATCACTTATCCGCTGTGGATCTACGCCGGGGGTGGTGCTGCCTTCAAGGAATATTACGTTGAGGAAGTCTCGGAAGTAGCCGCCCTGGCCGACGCCGGACTGATCCTGAACCTTAGCGGCTTTGTAATTCGAGGGGGAGTGAAGACCGACCTGGAGGAATACAGGTTTTCTGCAGGGATCGGATTTTCATTTTAGGCTGGTTTAGTAGAAATATTTTGCCACGAATTCACGAATATGGATTTATTATTCGTGGATTCGTGGCTTATTTTTAAACGGAAATGTCTTCTGAAAGAAAAAAAGAAGATCAGCCTTTCACCAGCTCTTTGTAAAACTCCAGATTTCTCCCCGATACCACTTCCGAAGAAAAGTTCTCGATTACCCGCTGCCGGGCGGCTTTGCCCATTTTGTCTGCAGTGGCGGGATTTTCCAGCAGGTGGAGTACCCGTTCGGCGAAAAGGCTGTGGTCACGGGGATCTACTTTGTAGCCGGTCTCCCCGTCTATCATCACTTCTCCGGCCCAGCCGATGTCGGAGGTGACCAGGGCTTTTTCCATCGCCATCGCCTCAAGCCAGGCCATGGGCAGAGCTTCGGCAAAGCTGGGCTGCACCACCACCTGGGAGCGGGCGATGCGGTCTTTGATCCTGCTGTAGGTCAGCGGCCCCAGCCA
>CBFGYW010000438.1:0-2076 GCA_965653085.1 uncultured Salinimicrobium sp. | reverse complement strand
CGTAGATGTTCCCGTTGCCTTTTTTGTTGATCTGGAAGTTGGTCTGCAGCCAGTTTGAGGTAGGCAACATGACGGAGGAAAACTACGCCAAGGTAGACCTTCACAAGAACGTGGTAGATCAGATTATCCTTGTATCCCCTTCAGGAAAACCAATGAAGAGGGAGGCAGATCTTATCGACGTATGGTTCGATTCCGGCTCGATGCCCTATGCCCAGTGGCATTATCCGCTGGAAAACAAAGATAAGGTCGAGGATGTCTGGAGAAAAGCCGATTTCATCGCCGAAGGAGTTGACCAGACCAGAGGCTGGTTCTATACCCTCCACGCCATCGCCACGATGGTCTTCGACGATGTAGCATATAAGAACGTGGTTTCAAACGGACTGGTACTCGATAAAAATGGGCAGAAAATGTCCAAACGACTGGGGAATGCGGTAGATCCGTTCGAGACCCTGGCTGCTTTTGGGCCCGATGCCACCCGCTGGTATATGATCTCCAACGCCAACCCCTGGGACAACCTGAAATTCGACATAGAAGGCATTTCAGAGGTGCGCCGCAAGTTTTTCGGTACCCTTTACAACACCTACTCCTTTTTCACGCTATACGCCAACATCGACGGATTCAAATACGCTGAAGCCGATGTTCCCCTGGAGGAGCGCCCTGAAATAGACCGCTGGATCCTTTCAGAGCTGCATACCCTGATAAAGAACGTCGACAGCTATTACGCCGATTATGAGCCTACCAAGGCAACCAGGGCCATCTCTGAATTCGTTCAGGAGAACCTGAGCAACTGGTATGTGAGGCTGTGCCGCCGAAGATTCTGGAAAGGAGATTATGAGCAGGACAAGATCTCTGCCTACCAGACCCTCTACACCTGTATGGTCACCGTGGCCAAACTGGGGGCTCCTGTTGCGCCCTTCTTTATGGACCGCCTCTACAGAGACCTCAACGCAGTCACTCAAAAGGAGAATTTCGAATCAGTACATATAGCCGAATTTCCTGTTGCGGATGAATCTTTCGTAGACCAGCCGCTTGAAAGACAGATGGAGAATGCCCAGACCATCTCCTCCCTGGTATTGTCCCTTCGGAAGAAGGAAATGATAAAGGTTCGGCAACCCCTGCAGCGGATCATGATCCCGGTGCTGGACGAGCAGCAGAAACGGGAGATAATGGCGGTTTCAGATCTTATCCGTTCTGAAGTCAATGTGAAGGAGATCCAGCTTATAGACGATGCTTCGGGCATCTTGGTAAAACAAATTAAGCCTAATTTCAAGGCCCTTGGGCCTCGTTTCGGAAAGGATATGAAGCTGGTTTCCAGCGCTATAAACAATTTCACTTCCGAGGAAATCGCCACAATTGAGCGGGAAGGCCAGATTGAAGTTGCAGTATCCGGAAAAATGATTACTTTAGGCCACGAAGATGTGGAAATCAGTTCTCAGGATATAGAGGGCTGGCTGGTAGCAAATTCAGGAAAACTTACTGTTGCACTGGATATTAACATCACCGAGGAACTCAAAAATGAGGGAATTGCGAGGGAGTTGATAAACAGGATTCAGAACCTGCGTAAGGAATCAGGTCTGGAGGTGACAGATAAGATAGAAGTGACCCTACAAAAGGACAGCCTTGTCGAGGAGGCAGTCCGAACGAACATAGAGTATATTAAGAACGAAACCCTTACTGCAACCCTCGAATTTGCAGAAGACGTGAGCAACGGGATCGAAATATCCTTTGATGAAGTAGAGACCAGGTTGTTTATTAAAAAACAAGATTAACTATGTCAGTAGAAGTAAAAGAGCGTTACAGCGATGCAGATCTAGCGGAATTCAAGGTATTGATCCTTGCGAAGATCGAAAAGGCGAAAGAGCAGCTTGAATTGTACAAGAGTGCTTACATGAATGACGGGAACAACGGGACCGATGATACTTCCCCTACATTCAAGGCGTTCGAGGAAGGCAGCGAGACCATGAGCAAGGAAGCCAACTCGCAGCTGGCCATCCGCCAGGAGAAATTCATCCGCGACCTTAAAAATGCGCTGGTTCGAATTGAAAGCAAGACCTACGGGATTTGCAGGGTTACAGG
>CBFGYW010000437.1:0-2078 GCA_965653085.1 uncultured Salinimicrobium sp. | reverse complement strand
GTCCTGCAGGAAACGCCAGAATGCTTGCTGACAAGGAAGAAATCGACATCAGAACCTATTCAATCATCTATGACGCCATCAACGATGTGAAGGATGCGATGGAGGGAATGCTTTCTCCGGAAATGCGGGAAGAGATCACCGGAAACGCAGAGATTCGAGAGATCTTCAAGGTATCAAAGGTCGGTTCCATCGCGGGATGTATGGTCACCGACGGGAAGATCTACAGAAATTCACAGGTACGCCTTATCCGCGACGGAGTGGTAGTATACACAGGAGTTCTTGCATCGCTGAAACGATTCAAGGATGACGTCAAGGAAGTTTCGAAAGGATATGACTGTGGACTTCAGATCAAGAACTACAACGACATCAAGGAAGGTGACGTGGTAGAAGCCTTCCAGGAGGTTGCTGTGAAGAAGAAGTTGAAATAATACTTATAGATTGCTATAGAAAAAGGCGCTCCATTGGAGCGCCTTTTTTATTTCGGATTATCTTGTGAAGTATCATTAAGAGAGTCCATAAAAATAGGAGGCATCTCTGCCTCCTATTATTCATTATTCAATATTCATTATTCCTTAGCTCAATTTCTCTCGGGCCTGAACCTGAAAGCAGCCGGAAAGGTTTTCTTTATCTCTGCCAGCGCCCTGTCGGCTTCCAGGCTGTTCCTGAAGTTACCTACCCACACCTTGTAGTTGGGGGTGTCATAAATGATGGTAGAGGGCCATTGAGAGTATTGTGCGCGATATTCTTTTAAAAGGTTGCTGGCGGCATTGTTGTCGCCTGAGAAGATCTGGATCTTGTAGCGATCTCCAATCTTGTTGGCCTTTCCCATTTCGGTTTTGATCTCCAGGAGTTTCGGAATAATGGAATCCTGCTGGATGTTCACGTGCCCTACCTGTGCGAAAGCGGTGGATCCTATTCCCAGGACAAGGGCCATGGCCATCAGTAAATTTTTTCTATTCAAAGCTTTATCGTTTAAATTTCTGATAAACAAAAATATAACATTATCTTTCAATACAGGGGTTTTGATTTATTTAGAACAATTATAAATTAACCCATATAGCCTTCCCTGCATTCCCCAAATCGAACTTAAGTATTACTTTTGTCGGTAAATTTTGAGGTGCGTCCAAATAAGTATTTTCAGTAGTTATTACTGAAAAAACCGTACCAAACTCAAGACGTTAATTCAACTTATAATATGAAAAAGGTGAAATTCCGCCCTTCAGCCGCTCGAGTACTATTTCTAGGTGTATCATTATTCTTATCTTTTACTACAACTGGTATTTCTCAAGATGCTCCGACTGCCGAAGATCTGCAGGCTCAGGAGCAGGCAGGGCTTGAAGAGGCGGCGCAGGAAGCTACTCCATCGGGAGGTGATGCTGCTGCCGGGAAAGATCTGTTCAACTCTTTATGTGCGGCCTGTCATAAATTGGACAATGCTTCCATCGGTCCCGCTCTAAGGGGGGTAACTGATAGAAGAGATTCTCAATGGCTTCACGAGTGGATAAAGAATAGCCCTGCAATGGTGGCTTCCGGAGACCCAACAGCGGTTGCTCTTTTTGCAGAATACAACAATGTGGCTATGCCTCCCTTTCCTCAGTTGTCTGACGGGGATATAGACAATATTCTGGCTTATGTGAGTCAGCCCAAAGCCGAGCCTCAGGCTGCAGCTGCAACCGGTGATACATCAGGTAGCGCTACAGGAGGTGGGGGAGTTTCCACAGATATTGTACTGGGAATTCTCGCCTTTGTATTATTGATGCTACTTGCAATCCTGTTCCTTGTCAACAAGACCCTTAGAAGGTTTGCAATGGCAAGCGGGGTGGAGCTGCCTGAAAGCCCTAAGAGAAAACCAATCTGGAAATCTTTTGTAGAGAACCAGTTCCTGGTATTGGTGTCTTCTGTGATCCTTCTGCTTGTTGGTTCCTATTTCAGGGTTCTCAACCACCTCTTCCGAAGTGTCCTCCCTGTCGGCCCCAACAAATTCCACCTCATAGTCGAACTCATCGGCTACGATTGAAATGGTCTCTGCGTCCAGACGCTGGTTCATGGTCACCATCATCCCTAGCGACATACACGCT
>CBFGYW010000436.1:0-2085 GCA_965653085.1 uncultured Salinimicrobium sp. | reverse complement strand
ATGGCTGTATGGCACACGATCACCACCACCAACACCCCTCGGGGAAAAATCTCAAGCTTGCTTTTTTCCTAAACCTGGGTTTCACCATTTTCGAGATCATTGGGGGTTTCTACGTAAACAGTGTCGCCATTATTTCAGATGCCGTCCACGATCTGGGAGACAGCCTTTCCCTGGGCACCGCCTGGTATCTTCAGAAAAAATCCCTGAAAGGCAGGGATTCCCGCTTTTCCTTTGGATATAAGCGCTTTTCCCTTTTGGGTGCACTTATCAACAGCCTGGTGCTTATCGGTGGTTCTTTATTCGTGATCTATCAGGCTATCCTGAGGCTTATCGAACCGGAACCTTCAGACGCTCAGGGAATGGTGATCTTTGCAATAGTAGGGGTGCTGGTAAACGGATTTGCAGCTTATAAACTTAGTGGAGGCAATTCGATGAACGAAAAAGTGATCTCCTGGCACCTGATCGAGGATGTTCTGGGATGGACAGCCGTGCTGGTAGTGGCAATCATACTTTTATTCTGGGACAATCCCTACCTCGACCCTGCCCTCTCCCTGCTTATCACCGCTTTTATACTTTGGAATGTTGCAAAACGCCTGAAGGAGACGCTATTTATTTTTCTGCAGGGAGTCCCAGAGGACATTAAACTGGACGAGGTAGAAGACCGGATCCTGAAAATAGAGAACGTCGCGTCGGTACACCACATGCACGTATGGTCTCTGGAGGGGGAACATCATGTGTTCACCGCCCATGTGAAACTGGAAAACATCCAGAAGTTTCAGGAGCTGCTGGAGGTGAAAACCCGTATCAAGAATATCCTGAAGGATTATCCTTTCAACCATTACACTATTGAGACGGAGCTCGATAAGGAGAGCTGTGGTTTGAGCTGATACTCAGGTTCTGCAGAATTATGAACGGAAACCCCTACCTTATCCTCGAAAACCGAATATTCAGTTCCCTTTCCAGGTGCTTTATCTGTTTCAGTTCAGCCTGATTTACAAGCGCCAGAGAGATTCCGGTGTTCCCTGCTCTAGCCGTACGCCCGCTTCTGTGGGTATAGTACTCCGTCTGGTCAGGAAGCTGGTAATGGACCACGAAGGCGAGATTGGCAACATCTATTCCCCGAGCGGCAACATCAGTGGACACAAGGAGGCGAAGGGATTTATTCTTGAAGGCCCGCATCACCTTATCCCTGTCTTTCTGCAACATATCCCCTTCCAGAAGTCCTGCAGCATAATTCTTTGCCTCCAGCTGTTTAGAAAGCGTCCTGGCTGCTGCCTTTGTCCTGGTGAAGATGATCCCTCTTTCTTTCCCCATGCTTTTCAGAAAATAAACCAGGGTATCCAGTTTTGAATTGTCGTCACCTGAAACGAACTGGTGCTGGATGCCTTTGTTAACCGCTTCGGAAGAGTCGATGCTAATACGCCTTACATTACTGCTAACATATTTATTGATGATCTCATTGAGTTCCTGGGGCAGAGTAGCGGAAAACAACCAGACCTGTCTTTTGTTCCCGGTACCTTCGAGGATGGTGGTGAGGTCTTTCTTAAAACCCATGCTCAGCATTTCATCTGCTTCGTCGAGGACAAGGGTGCGGATGTTTCGGATATCCACAGCCTTCCTATGAATAAGATCTATAAGCCTCCCAGGGGTAGCGACAACAATCTGAGTGGGACGGGTAAGTCTGCTGATTTGGATATCTATTTTTTCACCTCCATATACGGCTTCAGTGAATACCTTGTCGGTGTATTTGGTGAATTTGAAGAGCTGCTTCGCGATCTGCTGTCCCAGTTCTCTTGTAGGAGCCAGAATCAGGGCCTGAACCTCTTTCAAATCGGGATCTATCTGCGCGAGAAGGGGAAGCCCGAATGCTGCAGTTTTACCAGTTCCAGTCTGCGCCTGCCCCACAAAATCAACAGATCCTTCAGAAAGCAGCGGAATAGCCGCCTCCTGTATCTTGGTAGGAGTGACTATGCCCAACTCCTTTAAACCCTTCACCAAATCTTCTGAAACCCCTAAATCCCTGAATGTCATCTCTGCTTATTTTTTGCAAAGATAGCTTTATTCTTCGGCTTCGCTTCCTGAAAC
>CBFGYW010000435.1:0-2086 GCA_965653085.1 uncultured Salinimicrobium sp. | reverse complement strand
CCTGGATTTAAGAGATCTTAATCTGACAGGTAAAAATATCTTTCTGGAAGAAAAGCGTGCGGCCGCCAGTCTTTCCGAAATAAGCTTCAGGGAAACCAGTGGTATAAGGATGAGGAATTCAGGTCTGTCATTAGACATCGATGAACAGGAACTCGCGCTGAACGATCTAAGGGTCAATCTTAATGAGAACAGATTACAAGGAGAAGTGCTGCTGAGTTATACTTCCCTTCAGGATTTCATAGCCAAGCCTGAAACCGCTACCGTTGATGCCAATCTACCGGAAATTTATCTTGTTCTCCAGGACCTGTTCCTGCTTCAGCCACAACTCAGGTCGAATGAATATCTTCGGGCAGCGGCAGATAAAAACCTTTGGGGACAACTCAAGGCCCGGGGCACACTGGCAGCTGTGCAGATTTCCTCTGCCGATCTCCACTGGGGCAATACCACCAGCCTTTCAGTCAGGGGAAAGCTTTTAAATGCCACCGAACCGGAACGACTGGCATTCAATTTCCCAGCTATCAACTTTATTACCACAGGTAATGACGTAAGCCGCTTTATAGAGGAAGACAGCCTTGGTATAAAAATTCCAAACCGACTTTCTCTGAACGGAAGTTTATCAGGGAACCTCGAAAATATGGCCGCAGACGTGGTTCTGAATTCTTCCCAGGGAAAAATAACTGCCAAAGGAAACTTCGTCACCCAGGGACAACTGGCCTTTGAAGCCGATGTTCAGGTTCTGGAACTCGATCTGGGAACCCTTCTTCAGAATGAATCTCTTGGAAAATTAAACCTTAGTCTTACCACCACTGGCCAAGGCGAAAGCCTGAACACTCTGGATGCCACCTTGGACTCCAATATTTCCAGTTTCTCCTTTAATGGTTATCCTATTACCGATCTTGAAATAAGGGGAGAAGTAGAGGATGGAAAAGGTCCTCTCTATACGCAGTACAAGGATGATAACCTCAATTTCGAAATGGAGAATTTCCTGGTGCTTGATACCGCGGCCAGCAAGATCAACACCAACCTGGATGTCATTGGCGCCAACCTGCAGACCCTGGGTCTTACCTCCCGATCCATCAGGGTTGGCTTCGGTCTGGACGCTTCTTTCCGGGGTGACGCTTCTGCCTTTGATGTCAACGCCGAAATTGTGGATGGAGTCACCGTCTACGGCAACAAATCCTACCTTCTGGGAGACTTTCTGCTGTCGGCAAGGGTAAGGCCAGATTCCACTGCTTTAGACATCGATAATCAGCTTATTGACGTAAATCTAAGATCCAATGCCGACCCTGCTTCCTTTGCTGCTGCCCTGCAACGCCATTACAGAAGCTACCTCTCTGCCAGTGTTAGGACCGATACAGTAGAGAATCCTGTAAACCTTCAGTTTCACGCTGAAATAAGAGAGAACCCAATCCTGCACGAGGTCTTCTTTGCACAGCTGGGGGAACTGGACACAGTGGATATTGCAGTAGATTTCCGGGAACATGACCGCGAGCTGGTTGCCGACGTTAATTTTCCTTTTCTCAGCTATATGGGCAGTGAGATCGACAGCCTCGCCCTGCATCTGAATTCCAATCGCCAGGATTTCAATTTCACTTTCGGATTTAATTCCATTGCCGCCGGCCCCGTAGCCATACCTAAATCCAGTTTTGAGGGAGAAGTGGTGGACAAGATCCTCCACCTTAATTTCAATTCCATTTATGAAGGAGAACCCCTATATCATCTTCAATCAGAGATCACCCGCAGGAGTGATACCGTTACCCTTACCCTCAATCCTTCCGAAGTGCTTATAAACGGGCAGCTTTGGGAAGTACCAGCGAGTAATCTTATTAAGGTGGCTCCCAATTTTATGGCTTTTGAAGATTTCCGTCTTTCCCGAAATGGCAGAAGCATGGAGATTACCGATGACAGGCCAGAATTTGAAAAGGAACATATAGCCCTCAGTTTCGATAATTTCGATCTAGCTGCCTTACTCGCTTATTTCAATCCGGAGGAGCCGCTCGCAACAGGAAATCTTGCGGGAAACCTAACGGTGGAAGATCCTTTCGGAAGCAAAGGACTCATCGCCGATGTGGATATCATCAGCTTT
>CBFGYW010000434.1:0-2088 GCA_965653085.1 uncultured Salinimicrobium sp. | reverse complement strand
ACTGTCAGAATTTGAATTTAAAAGGGCCGATGCAGGAAAGGATTATCTGACTTACCAATTCGATTCCTTTGGAAAAGACAACATTGGGATCGCTCTAATAGCCCGTTTAAAGTCCAAACGCCTTCCTTTTAAAGTGTTAGAACCTATAGCAGGCCGTCCTATGATTGAATTTTTATCCAATCGACTTCAAAAAGTACAAAATGTAAAAGAGGTGTTTCTGGCGACCTCTGATTTGCCCGAGGACGATCCTTTGGCCACAACTGTTACGAAGAGCGGCTATAATGTCTTTCGGGGACATCCAGATTCCGTCATTGAGAGAATGCTGGAAATCGCTTTAAAACAGAAATGGGGGGGAGTATTCCGGGTAACAGGAGACAATCCTCTGACAGACCCAGAATTGATGGAAGAAATGATCAAACTATTTCAGAATAATGACCTTGATTATGTCCGCGTGAATAACGTCCCTTTTGGTGTTTCTCCGGAACTATTTTCAACAGATTATTTATGGCGCCTATACCTTCAAATGAAGAACCCTCATGATTCAGAGTATCTGACCCTTTTCGCACTTCAGGACTCAAACGCATCGAAGGGATGTATTGATGTAAAGACTCGTGTGGTCAATCTCAGATATATTAACCTCTCTGTTGACTATCCTGAAGACTTAATAAGGGTAAAGGCTCTGATTGCAAAAATTTATGAAAAAAACCAGAATCCGATGTCCCTAGGGCTTAGAGATTATATTTCGGAACTAGAAGATATTGAACCGGAAGATGAAAACAAAAAAATAAAACTGCCCCATGGAAGCTCTACCTCTTTATTCAGATTCGTTCAGGAACTAGAAGAGCAAGAGTATAAGGTACGACAGGAATTTCTCATTTAAGTGTGGTGTTTTCGTCTTTATTTTACGAAATGGTATCTATAATATTGCTTACTGAAGAGAAAATCTTCAGGAATGTTTAGCCACTAGTTTACAATATTCCTTTAGAATAAGCTGCCATAAATCTTTTCGGTCATAATTTAAAGAGATGAGGGATCTGGCATTCTTTTTAAGCAGTTCACGGTACTCGACATGGTCGATCATTCTGCTCATTGCATTTACCAAAGCGGGCGTATTCTTGGGTGGGATAATACTACCATTTACACCCTCCTCTATAATTTCATTACAACCATTTATATCTGAAACTATGGAAGGCAGACCCATTGCACCAGCTTGCATCACAACATTGGGAAAACCTTCCCTATAACTCGGAAAAACCAGGGCGTCTGAAAGAGCATAAAAGTGTCTGACATCTTCTTGATATCCAGTAGAAAAAATTTTTGGATGATTTTCTATTAATTTTAAGTTGCTTTCCTTTATCGGATCCAATTCCTGTTCATAAGGTCCGACCAACAACAGACTTATATCCTGCCTCGTTTTATATACTTGATCAAATGCTTCAACGAGTTCATTTAAACCTTTATCTGCCACCAATCTGCCGACGAAAAGGAAAACAAAATCATTTCCTGGAATACCAATTTCCTTTTTGGATTCCTGGAGGACCTCCTCTGGAAAATTCTCGGGATTAAAATATTCAGTGTCAATTCCATTGGAGCTCCCCTTTCCAAGTACCTGAATTTTAGAATCTACGGCAAATTGTTCCTTGAGAATAATTTCCTTAAGACCAAAAGAATTTGGGTAAACTCTGGTTGCACAGGAATATGTAAACTTTTCAACTCCTGCTAAGAGTTTTCGCTTAATACCGGTAGTTTCCATCAATGGCAACCCAGCCACAGTATGCAGGCGCACAGGTACTCTGGCCATTTTGGCAGCAAGCATTCCTATAATTCCTGCTTTGGGTGTGTGAGTGTGGACAATCAGAGGCTTTTCTTTTCTCAGGAAACGATAAAGCCTCAACAGTGCTTTTAAATCCATTACGGGGGTAATTTCGCGTGTCATTTCCACAGGAAAGGTACGTATACCATTTTTCTCACCGAACCTCCTCAGGCGTTGAGGTTCGGCCGAAACGGCTATTACTTCATAATGCTGCTGCATAAAACTCAGCTGACCCTCGAGGAGTTTTTCAAGGGAGAGAGGAACGGTCGTAACTC
>CBFGYW010000433.1:0-2096 GCA_965653085.1 uncultured Salinimicrobium sp. | reverse complement strand
TGCGTCCCTCCGGGGACGGTGATACAGCCCTCTATATATTTATAGGGAAAGATCTCGTCCTTATCCCCATGGATGTGCACAATCTCCTGCATTGGTTCCCTTTTGTCCCAGCACACCATGTTCTCAATAGCCCAGTCCAGATACCGGGTATCAGTCACCGAGAGATATTTCTTGTACAGCTCGATCCGTTTTTTGGCAAAATCACCTAATGGCAACTTTCCCAGTGTGTCAATATGATTGACCATACTTGTAGGTAGAATTTTGAACAATCTGGCCTTGCTGGCGTACCTCATCCTCCGAGGCAGTTCCCGCTGGCATTTCACGCTGGAAACGATTATAAGCCGTTTTAGACTAAGAAACTGTGCCATTTCCTGTACCACCACCCCTCCAAAGGATACTCCAAGCAGAACGATATTTTCGTGTTTTATATACTTGCACATCCTTTTTGCGTAATCCTGGAGGCTCTCCTTAGGTATCGGAATAACCCAGTCCAGCAGGTGTATCTGGAATCGATCTTCCGGAAGTTCTATAAATTCGAAAATGCTGCTGTTAGCTGCAAGACCGGGCATGCAGTATACATGGATAATCTGAGAATCACTCATTTAACGGTGGATTAGAACGTAAATTCCGACGAAAATACGTATCTTTGTAGTATCAAATTTAAAAGGAATTTACCTCTTCGGGTAATAAAACTGGTTAAACTTTTATTCCTTTCGCCACGCCCCTAACCAACTTCCCAACCTATGGCGGGTTTTTTGATACTATTGAACTGAATGAATAAAATATTACTGAAATGAATGTTGATCTATCTGTAAATGACAATGAATTCCTGCGTCAATTTGAAGCTGATATAGAAGGAGAACTGGTAAAGATCGAATACGCCCAACAGGACCGAAAGATCTTCCTGACGAAAATAATAATGAGTGATTCCCTGAAAGAAAAGGGTTATACCGATGTCTTCATCGAAAAAGTTCTTGAAATAATCAAGGAACGGGAGACCAGGGTCATGCCTACCTGCCCTGCAATTGTTGGCTTCATGCGAAGGAACAGAAGGAAATACAAAGACCTGCTTCCGGTGGGGATCAATATCTAATCCACCTCCCCCGGTTTCAGATTTAGAATAGGTTTTAAATTAGATCACTGCCAGCTCCTCAACGAAATCAAATCTCACAAGGCCATCCTCATCGATCTTCATCAGCCTGACCTGATGAAGAGTATTCACTAGCTCCGGATTCCAGGGAAATTTCACCTTCACATAGTTCTCTGTGAATCCATGTATGTAGCCTTCCTTGTTTTCGCCTTCGAAAAGGACAGTATAAATTTTTCCCAACTGAGACTCATAAAAGGCACGTCTCTTTTTTGCTGAAAGGCCTCTAAGCATTTTACTGCGCTTCTTCCTGACCTTTGCCGGCACTGCTCCCTCCATTTCCGCAGCAAGAGTATTATCCCTTTCCGAATAGGTGAAAACGTGAAGATAGGATACATCCAGCTGATTGAGGAAGTTGTAAGTCTCCAGGAACAGCTCATCTGTCTCCCCCGGGAAGCCAACAATTACATCTACTCCAATACAGGCATCAGGCATTAAGGACTTTATCTGTGTCACCCGGTCCACATAAAGTTCCCTCATATACCTGCGGCGCATCGCTTTTAAAATGGCATTACTTCCGCTCTGCAGGGGAATATGAAAATGCGGAACAAAAGTCCTGCTTCCGGCCACAAATTCAATGGTCTCATTCTGAAGAAGGTTTGGTTCGATAGACGAAATCCTCAGGCGCTCCAGGCCTTCCACCTCATCCAGAGCCTTTACCAGGTCAAGGAAAGTGTGTTCGTGCTTCTTGTTTCCGAACTCCCCCTTGCCATAGTCCCCAATGTTTACTCCCGTGAGAACTATCTCTTTTATTCCCTTGGCACTAATAGTTCTTGCATTATCCAGAACATTCTCCAGGGTATCACTTCTGGAAATACCGCGAGCCAGCGGAATGGTACAGTAGGTACACTTATAGTCGCAGCCATCTTGAACCTTCAGAAATGCCCGCGTCCTGTCAGAATTGGAAAGAGAAACATGATGGATACCCCAAAAAAGGTTGCTTTTTATA
>CBFGYW010000432.1:0-2101 GCA_965653085.1 uncultured Salinimicrobium sp. | reverse complement strand
GTATAACGACCGCAATTACATAATGGTCAATGCCCACGAGCTGGCGCATCAGTGGTTCGGGAATACTGTCACTGCCACTTCCGGGGAGCATCACTGGCTGCAGGAGGGTTTTGCAACCTATTACGCCCTGCTGGCCGAAAGGGAGGTTTTCGGGGAGGAGTATTACTACTGGAGACTTTACAGCATCGCTGAACAGCTGAAGGCCCAGAGCGATGAAGGCAAAGGGGAATCCATAATGAATCCCAAAGCCAGCTCGTTCACCTTTTATCAGAAGGGCGCCTGGGCGCTGCATATCCTGCGGGAACTGGTAGGGGATGAGGCTTTCAGAAAGGGAGTTCAGAATTACCTGCAGAAATACCAGTTTTCCGATGCGACGATTCCGCAGTTCATTGAAGAAATGGAAGCGACAAGCGGTAAAGACCTTTCGGAATTCGTGGAGGACTGGCTGCAGCAATCTGCCTTTCAGGCTACTGAAGCCTTGGAATCCCTTGAGAAATCAGAATTCATCACCCGCTACCTTTCTATCGCTGCATTAAAAGGCTTGCCTCTGGAAGAAAAGAAAGAACTGTTGAACAAGGCCCTGGATTTCCCTGTCAACGAGTATCTAGGGCAGGAGGTGGTCCATCAGCTGGCATTGGAGCAGCCCTTACAAGTTCTGGGGCTTTACAGAAAAGCTTTTGAATCAAACAACCTGCTGGTTCGGCAGGCTATCGCCCTTTCTCTTGACAAGATCCCCCAGGAGCTGAAGGGCCGCTTTGAGAGCCTTCTTAAGGATGAATCTTATATTACCCGGGAGGCAGCGCTCTATAGCCTCTGGATGAATTTCCCGCAGGACCGAAGTAAATATCTGGAGCAGCTGAAAGGGCAGGAGGGATTATCTGATAAGAACCTGAGGACCCTGTGGCTGGCCCTTAATCTGGCGACTCCTAATTACCAGAAAAACGATAAAGCTGCTGTATACGAGGAGCTTTCAGGATATACTGCTTCACAATACCCTTTCCTTACCAGGCAAAACGCTTTCAAATATCTTTTCCAGCTCAATTCCTTCAGCGACGAGAATCTCAAGGACCTGCTGCAGGGGAGCCAGCATCCCATAAGCCGCTTCCGTAGTTTCACAAGAGATATGATAGGTCAGCTGCTGAAAGATCCTTCCTATGTCAACAGGTTCAAAAGTCTGCTGGAAGAGCTCCCTGAAAGCCAGAGAAAATATCTTGAAACCAGAATTTCCACTATTCAGAAATAGCAGAAAAGAATTCGTGTATTCGTGGCAAAAAAGAAGATCTGAAACTTACAGGATCTTTCCAATCTCCCTCTTCAGGTAGGCCAAAGCTGTATCGCTGGGAGCTTCATTCTCCAGCACCCCGGCGATCACCCTTTTCCTGTATTCAGCGACATCCGGAATAGACTCGTCCTGCGCCATTTTCCTCAAATTGTTGATGGTGGCATTCTTCGAGGCCTTGATCACATTCCAGCACTCTTCACTCAGGTAGATCTGCTGCGCCAGGTTGTGCTCGAACTCCTGCTCTATGGTTTTGGCCAAAAGGCTGGAATAATCTTCCTTGCTGTCATTGTAGGGGGTGACCCTTAGCAGCAGGTTTCCGGGGGCTATACGCTCAAGGAAAAGAGCCATCCTCTCGTAAGCCTGCAGCCTGATGGGAAGCGCCTGTTTCTGGTTTTCCTTCTGAAGCAGGAATCGCCGCCGTTGTTCCTCGTTCCGCATATAGACGTTAAAAAAATAAAATGCCAGCGCACCCACGATAAGGGCCGGCAGAAGGTAAAAGAACAGCTGTACTAAATTGTCTTCGATCATGGTCTTAAATTGAAAAGGAGCCTTTACTGATCAGAGACGGAAGTATCTTCGGTTTCCACCTCTTTCACATGTTCTCCTTTGCGGTATGCACCGCCTAAATTAGGACATCCTACCAAAGTAGCAAATGAATCGAAAGGAACTTTTGTTTTGTTGTAGATAAAAGTTTCCGCAAGGGTCTTGGCAATATGCCTGTCCCCAAGGTTGATCTCCACATCATCCATGGTGAACTGGCAAGGATGTTCATATCCACAGGCGTGGGTTATCTCCAGCAGCTCCTTCCTGAAATTCGTG
>CBFGYW010000431.1:0-2106 GCA_965653085.1 uncultured Salinimicrobium sp. | reverse complement strand
CCGATGCCTGTGAAGTAGAAGGCTCTGATATTTTTATTACCAATGAGAGTACTTCTTCGGAGGAAGGAGAATTAACCTATTCCTGGATTGTTACTGATGATTCTGAAGCTCAGGTTGGTGCCAGTTCAGATGAGGACCCTAATTTTAATTTACCACCTGGGGTTTATAATGTTTCTCTTACTGTAACCCAGGCAGGGACTACTTGTAGTGATACTACCAGTGAGTCAGTAACCATTTATGCCAATCCAGTTGCCTCCTTTACTGTAGCCGATGCCTGTGAAGTAGAAGGCTCTGATATTTTTATTACCAATGAGAGTACTTCATCGGAGGAAGGAGAATTAACCTATTCCTGGATTGTTACTGATGATTCTGAAGATCAGGTTGGTGCCAGTTCTGATGAGGACCCTAATTTTAATTTACCACCTGGGGTTTATAATGTTTCTCTCACTGTAACTCAGGCAGGAACTACTTGTAGTGATACTACCAGTAAATCGGTAACTGTTTATGCCAATCCTATAGTTTCCATTAATCCAGTAGGACCAACCTGTCTTGGAGAATCTGTCCAGTTAACCTTATCTGCGGATACCCCTGCGGGAGGAGAATTCACTGGAGAGGGAGTGACCGAAGGCGGTTTATTTACGCCAACTGAGGCTAAGACCTATACCATTATCTACACTTATACTGATCCTGAAACCAATTGTTCAGCGTCAGATTCCATAGATATCAGTGGAATTGAGTGCGTGGTCTGTGAAACTGCTTTTGCCAAAGTTGATATAAGTGAAATTCCTAATGGAGATGGTACAGCACATTGTTTCATTGACGATGTTTTCGAGGAAAATCCCAGCAGTAACCGTTGGGGCTGGACCAATGAATTTGACGGAAGTAGTGGAGATTTCAGTGCATCTATGACTCTGTTTGCCGGTGCAGGACAATGTGATGATACCAGCAAAGGAGATGCTGCCGGAAAAGTGTGGATAGATTACAATTACACAGCCGGTACTGTAACTGTAAGATATGATATGACCATGTATGGTTATGTAATGTCGGGGGCACATCTATATGTAGGTTGTGATCCGTACCCTGTCCAGAAGAGGGGCAAAACAACAGTTCCAACGGTAGCACCCGGACAATATCCTTTTAGCACAAATTCTTCAGGTTATTTCGACAGATATGAACCGGATCCTGTTTATGTTGGCCAGGGAACCTTCTACATCATTGCACACGCTGATGTTTGTACAAGTAAGAATAACGAAAACCTGGAATATTATCCGCAGCTCATTGCCAATGACGAGGTGCAGTTCTTCGCAGCCAAAAGGAATTCAGAGCTGGTTTATGTATGCGGGGATAAAAAACCGGAAAGAGGGGGCAACCAAAAAACTGCTTCCACCGAAGTTGTTTCTGATACTGACATAGCAGTGTATCCTGTGCCCTTTAAGGAGGTGATCAACGTTGATTACAAATTTGATTATACATCAAATGTACAGATCAATGTATTCGATATGCGGGGCAACCATTTGAGGACCTATAGTGACCGTGATGTCACACGGGGTTCTGTGACCACCCTGAACATAGATTTCGCCTTAAAAGCTAACCAGACTTATATAGTTCAGGTGGTGACAGATAGGGAGAAATTTGTCAAACACATTGTCTCCGGTAAAAAGAAGTAAACCATTAAACCATTAAACCATAAGCAAAAAGCAGCCTGAAAGGGCTGCTTTTTAATTTAAGGCATTCTGAAATGCTGATGTTCTCACTCTCCAATACTCCGCATATACTCCTTACCCTTCTCGGTTGTGATGGCATTCATATAGAACTTCAGGGCTTCCTGCTGGTACTCCCGGCGGCTTAAAGCATTTGTGTCCAGGAAGGGGGAATTGTCATAGGACATCACCGTCTGGAAATAGAGTCTTGCATAGAAAGGGGCATCAAAATCGGTGCGGTAATAGCCCTGATTTCTTCCTCTTTCAATGTTGTGCAGCAGGATTTCTGAGAACTTTTCTGAAAAATCCAGCATATGTTTATTGAAAATATTTGGATAGTACCGGATTAGCTGTCGCAGCAGGATGGAATCATTGGTCGTGGAGGGCTTCTCTATGAGTTCATCCC
>CBFGYW010000430.1:0-2106 GCA_965653085.1 uncultured Salinimicrobium sp. | reverse complement strand
GGCTAACCGAGGTATCCAGCTCCTTGGAAATAATGGCATCGGTATAGGCTTTTGAATAGAGCTCGTTTCTGTAATTCTCAACCAGTTTCTCGAATTCCTGAAGTTTATCTTCCGGAAGGTTCACTTTGGCCCTGTCAATCAGCAGCTGCTGGGTCGCCCAGCGGTTGATGAAATTAGAGACTACCAGGGCACTATCCTCGGGGGTGTATTCCTCAGTAATAAGCGCCTGGATATCCTCTTCATACAGATAGGTATCATTGACCCTTGCCACGGGATCCCGCGGATCGGAGGTCTCAAAAAGCTGGCACCCTGTAAGCAGTAACAGTAAGAAGCTTGAAATGAAAAGGCTCGCCTGGTGTTTCAAATATTCCTGAAATTAGATAATATCGCAAAAATAAGAAAACTCCCCCGTTTACCAACTTCCTGTCAAGGCATTTGCAAATGCCTCAGCGGAAATATCCCTTCAGCAGCAAATAATTAAATATGCCTGTGGGAAACCTGAGGCTTAAGCTTTAATTTTGCAGAAAGACAGATATTATGGACATACATACACCTGAACGCAAAATAAAACTTATCTGGGATTTCCGTGGGCCACAGGCAGAGATCACGGCTAAGAGGCACGCCCACCATCTGGAAGAATTTACAGCAGCCAAAGCCCTGCAACTGGAACTTAACGGACATGAGAAAATTTCAGATATGCACAGCATTGCCTACATGGTGGTTTTTGAAAGCGCAATGCCTGAGGTGCGGGACGCCCTGAAACCACATAGAGGGCAGCTTTATTCCGAATAATTGAAAAAATACCCCTGCAGGCTTTGAAAATTGGCCTGCTGGGTTATATTTGCCAGAAACAAATACAAAATGAAGAAATTAATAGTAATTATCGCTCTTGCCTTAGTGGGGTTTTCTGCACAGGCACAGTCCAAAATAGGTACCATCGATGCTGATTATATTTTGGCTCAACTACCAGAGATTGAGAGCGTGAACAAGGGACTGGAAACCTACAACCAGGAACTGCAGAAGGATCTGGACAGCACCATCACAAAATATGAGTCCCTGGTGCAGGTCTATAAAGACAGCAGTGCCACCTGGGGAGAGGAAGAAAGGATAGCCAAGGAAAGCGACCTGATCTCTTTGGAGAATGACATCAAGAGCTTCAGGCAAAAGGCCTCGGTGCTTTTACAGGTGAAAAGAAATGAGCTGACAAAGCCTCTCTATGAGAAAATTAATAAGGCGATGATGGCGGTAATTGAAAAAGAAGGTTTCACCCAGATCCTGCACATTGGTTCTACTGCCCTTGCATATTCTGCTGAAGGATCAGACATTACGGTGAAGGTTCTTAATAAACTGGGGATAAAGGTGGATCCTGCCACACCGGCAGAAACTTCCAAGTAACAGAATCATGGGCTTTGGAAGGATTTCCTACTTTTGTAAGTCCATTTGCCCTACCAGACATGAAATTAAAAAAAACGCCCTTATTGGGCGTTTTTCTTTTATTATCGAGGATTGGATTTACCTGCTGTAATTTGGTGACTCCTTGGTAATAGTCACATCGTGCGGGTGACTTTCGTGGATTCCGGAAGAGGTGATCTTCACAAATTTTCCCGTCTTCTTAAGTGTTTCTATGTCCTTCGCACCACAGTATCCCATTCCGGCTCTTAATCCTCCCACAAACTGGTGGATGCTTTCGAAAAGATCTCCTTTATAAGGCACCCTTCCTTCAATCCCTTCGGGCACTAATTTCTTGATGTCATCTTCCACATCCTGGAAATACCGGTCCTTCGATCCCTGTTTCATGGCTTCAACTGAGCCCATACCGCGGTAGGACTTAAATTTCCTTCCTTCGTAGATGATGGTTTCTCCCGGCGATTCCTTTGTACCCGCCAGCAACGAACCCAGCATGACACAATCGGCTCCAGCTGCGATGGCTTTTGGAATATCTCCCGTATAGCGGATCCCACCATCAGCAATTACTGGTACCCCGCTGCCTTTAATAGCATCAGCTACCTCAAGGACAGCAGAGAACTGTGGAAATCCGACTCCTGCAACTACCCTGGTGGTGCAGATGGAACCCGGGCCTATACCCACTTTCACTGCATCGGCTCC
>CBFGYW010000429.1:0-2108 GCA_965653085.1 uncultured Salinimicrobium sp. | reverse complement strand
CTATTGGCAGATTTCTCTTCCCCTTAGTCCAGGTAGGCTTTACAAATTCCGACTGGACAAAAAACATTTTCCAGACCCTGCATCACGATTTCAACCTCAGGGGGTTCATTCCTGGTCTGAGGTAGTTAGCAGTAATTTCAAGTGGACAGATGATTTCTGGAAAGGTATTTCTCCAGCCGAGATGGTCATTTACGAACTTCACATTGGTACTTTTTCTGACGAAGGCAGCTTTGAAGGAGTAGAACAAAAACTGCAACATTTCCTGGAACTGGGAATAAACACTCTTGAAATCATGCCTATTTCCCAGTTCCCCGGGGACAGGAACTGGGGGTATGACGGAGTTTTGCCCTTTGCGGTCCAGAACAGTTATGGAAGCCGCGATTCTTTAAAACAATTGATCAACGCCTGCCACGAAAAAGGATTGGCGGTGTTGCTCGATGTTGTATATAATCATATGGGGCCCGAGGGCAATTATCTCTCCGCTTTTGGCCCATATTTCACTGAAAAATACCACACGCCCTGGGGAAGCGCTATTAATTTCGACGATGAATATTCGGATGAAGTCCGGAATTTCTTCCTGCAGAATGCCCTGATGTGGCTGGAGGAATTCCATTTTGATGGCCTGCGACTGGATGCGGTACACGAAATTATTGACAGAGGAGCAAAACACTTCCTTCAGGAACTCAGTGAAAACGTGGATGAACTGGAGAAAAAGACCGGACGGCAGTATGTGCTGATTGCAGAAAGTGATCTCAACGACGCCCGGCTGGTAAGCCCCTACAGCAGCGGAGGCTACGGGTTGGAAGCTCAGTGGGTGGATGATTTCCATCATTCAATTCATACCTATCTTACGGGGGAGAACAAAGGATATTATTCAGATTATGGAAATCTGGAAGACCTTGTAAAGGCAATCAGACAGGGGTTTGTCTACGACGGAAAATATTCTCCGTTTCGAAAAAAGACCATCGGAAATTCCCCTGACACCTGCCTGCCCGAGAATTTTCTTGTCTCTTTACAAAACCATGATCAGGTGGGAAATCGATTCCTCGGTGAACGCCTTTCCGTCCTGGTTCCCATGGAGGCCTTAAAACTGGCAGCCGGTATACTTTTCCTTTCTCCCTATATCCCGATGCTGTTCATGGGAGAGGAATTTGCTGAAGATAATCCTTTCCTGTATTTCGTAAGCCACTCCGACAAAAAACTGGTTCAAGCTGTCAGGGAAGGCAGAAAAAAGGAATTCAGCTATTTCTTTGAAGAAGGAGGACAGGAGTTTCCTGACCCTCAGTCGGAAGAGACCTTTGTGAAATCCAGACTAAATTGGGATTTCAGATCTCACCCAAATAAGAAGGCCATTTTCGAATATTATAAAAAAGTGATCGATCTCAGAAAAAGAGGGAAATTTCAAGCCTTCAGGAATGCTTCATTAAAAGTCGAGGTAGCCGGAAGAGAATTATTAATCATTTCTGCAAAGGAAGATACCGGAGAACTTCTGGCAATCTGTAATTTCAGTAAAGATGCTATATCCACCGATCTGCCACCGAATAAAAAGTGGAACCTCCTTTTATCATCGGCTGATGCCAAATGGGGAGGGCCTGTTGAGCAGCAGGAGACAGAATATTCCGAAAAAGCCAGAATAGCCGCAGAGGCCATTTTAATTCTTGAAGGTTAAGGCTCAGTTTCAAAGAAGTTACCCCCATTAAATAATAGGCGAGTTAATACAAAATATATGAAAAAGAAAAACATCTGTATCCACGGGCATTTTTATCAGCCTCCACGGGAAAATCCGTGGCTTGACAAGGTTGAGATCCAGGAATCAGCCTATCCTTTTCACGACTGGAACCACAGGATCAATGCCGAATGCTACCGGCGGAATTCGGCTTCCAGGATCCTGGATTCTCAGGGCAGGATAGAAGAGATCATAAATAATTATTCTTGGATGAGCTTCAATATGGGTCCGACCTTACTGGCCTGGATGCAGGAGGAGGCTCCCGAATCTTATGAGGCCATTCTGCAGGCGGATAAGGAGAGTCAGGAGCATTTTTCCGGTCATGGGTCTGCTCTAGCACAGGCATTCAATCATTTGATCATGCCCCTTGCCAATGAACGGG
>CBFGYW010000428.1:0-2113 GCA_965653085.1 uncultured Salinimicrobium sp. | reverse complement strand
AAAATTTCCTTTACCCTAAGGTGAGGGAAGCCATTAATAATGGGGTTCTGGTACAACCCACCAGGGAAAGCACCCGCCTGCAGTATGTGGCTTCTGAAGATATAGGCAGGGCGGTGGCGAGGATCTTCAGTCATCCTGAAAACTACATTGGGCGCACCCTGGACCTCGTTACTGAAAGCCTGACCACCACACAGGTGGCTGGCCTCTTCTCCTCGGAACTGGAGAGGCCTGTGGGATACCAGTACCTTCCGGGGCAGCTGCTGGGCCACGATCTGGACCTTATGTACCAGTGGATCAATGACAAGAATCCACAGAACAAGGAGGGCCAGGACTCGGTGAGCAGGGAATTTCCGGACCAGATCCCATTACAAACGTGGATAGCCCTGAACTTTGGAAATAAAAATAAGGAAGCCTGAGAGGCTGCGGGTAACCAGGGAGTTGCTTATTTGGAAAAGGAAGGCTTCAGTTCCTTGGTGGAATACTTTACAATTTCGGAATTGAGTTCAGCCCCCAGGAGAATGATGAAGCTGGTGAGGAAGAGCCATAGCATAAGGACCACCACGGCTGAAATGGCCCCATACATCTCTCCATAGTTTCCGAAGTTGCTCACGTAGAAGGAGAAGCCCCAGGAAGCGATCAGCCATAGGATGGTAGCCACTATAGCTCCCACCATCACCCATCGTGTTTCGGGAACAGGCCTACGGGCCGGAGCGTATTTGTAGATCAGGCTGAGGAAAGAGATCACGATGATTGCAAGGACCACCCACCGGAGCCAGGAAATAAGGTTCTCTATCCACGTGGGAAGCCCCAGGTAATCAACGAGAGCTGGGAAGGCAACAATGAGGCTCATGCTGAGGATCACCAGCAGGACGGCCCCAAAAGTGAACAGCAGGCTGATGGCATTCTGCATGAGGAAGCCTCTGGGCTTTTTTACTCCATAAGCGATATCCAGTCCGGTGAATAAGGAGGAGGTCCCCTGCTTAGCACTCCAGAGGCTGAAGAGGATTCCTATGGCTGCTCCCCAGCCCAGGGCTCCCCCGGAAGAGGTAACCAGTTTTTCGAGCTGCTGTTTCAGTATCTCCAGTGCCTGTTCAGGCATTACCCCTGCGATCTGGAGTAGCTGCTCCTGTACCTGCTGTGGGTTGAATGCGAGTCCGTAAATGGAGATGAGGGCTGTAAGGGCGGGAAATATTGCAAGGAAGGAATAGAATCCCACTCCGGCCGAGACTATGGGCACATTATCCTCAGCGATCGAGTCCTTCACCCCGAGCAGGATCTGTTTCCAGCCCTTGCCTGAAATTTTACCGGGGGAAGTCAATGGTCTCGTCTCTGACATCTTGTGAAGCCTGGTTTTAAGGTTCCTCACAAATTTAAAGAAAGTGCTGAAGACAAGGGAGATATAGGGATTAAACTATTGTTAATCTCCTAAGCTATCGGGGAGGTTTTTTATTCTATTCCGTACAGAGGGCCTTTATCCAGATGAGGGAAGTCCCCGTCGAGATGCCTGTCGGTCCGGGCTTTTCGACCCTCCCCTGCAGGAGATCGCCGTTTTGTCTCCAGCTCTCTGCTGACGGTAAGTCCTAGCTGTCGTGCCAGTGCCTCCACCTTTGCAAGGTTCTGTGGGTTCTCACCCGAAATAATGAGGTTCATGAAGCTGCGTTTAATACAGCTAAAGTTAAATTAAAAAACTGAACGACAGGGATTTTAGGCAGCGAAATTAATTGCAAATGAGAACATTGTCTCCCTGAGCCTGTTGAAGGGCCTGCAAAAACTCCCGCTCACAAGATTCCATGGCCCCACAAGCTTTTGTATCTTTGCAGCCTAAAAGGGCTCCAATGATCAATACCGACAGGATCTTTTCCATCAGCACTCCCCAGGAGTTCGAAACGGTGGCGCTGGATATCTTTCGGCACCAGGTAAAGAGCAATTCTGTCTACAGCAACTTCTGCAGACTGCTGGGCCGTAATCCGGATCAGGTAAAAAGAATGGAACAGATCCCTTTCCTCCCTATCCAGTTCTTCAAGACCCACGAGGTGCTGTCTTCTGAAGCTCCTGTGGAGATCAGCTTCAGCAGCAGTGGTACCACGGGCAGCAGCACGAGCACACATTTTGT
>CBFGYW010000427.1:0-2120 GCA_965653085.1 uncultured Salinimicrobium sp. | reverse complement strand
GACTTGGCCGGGAGCGGGATACAGAAAATGTGTGAAGGCTTCTCCGGCCCAGAGATAGGTCAGGCCGATCAAGGTCAGCGCGGCGACCATGGTGACGGACACCTTCCATGAGGCGACCGCGTGGAGCCGGTAGAGACTGAAGATGGCTTGAGCCGACGTGACCCAGGCAAAAAAGAGAAAAATCAGGGTGCCTTGCGTCTCGAAGAGCGGGATGTTCACCAGCCCGTGGGCCATCAGTACGATGAGCAAGGCCTATTACAGCACCGAGAACATCGGCCACTACGGACTTGCCTTCGACCATTACTCCCACTTTACTTCCCCCATCAGGAGGTACCCCGATGTGATGGCCCACAGGCTGTTGCAGCGATACCTGGATGATGAGGCTTCTGCAAATCAGGAGGAATTTGAAGAGAAGTGCAGCCACAGTAGCGAAATGGAAAACCTGGCGACCAATGCCGAAAGGGATTCGGTGAAATTCATGCAGGTGAAATATATGCAGGATCACAATGAGGAAGAATTCCTAGGCGTTATTTCCGGAGTTACCGAATGGGGGATCTATGTCGAGATCATTTCCAACAAATGTGAGGGAATGGTTCGCCTGAGAGACATCAGGGAGGACCATTTTGAATTCGACCAGGATAACTATTCCATTGTCGGCCGAAAAACCGGAAAGGTATACCAGCTGGGGGATGAGGTGTATATAAGCGTGAAGAATGCCGACCTGGTAAAGCGGCATCTTGATTTTAATTTAATCGGTTTAAGAGATGAAGTTGAAAAGTAGGTTTCAGGGAAGCATTTTCCTGTTTCTAATGCTGCTGGGCGTTGCCGGAGTGAGCGCCCAGGATATAAACGAAGATCTTTCGGGATTTTCTGAAGTAAAGGTTTACAATGGGGTAGAGGTGGAACTGATCCCTTCTGAAAGGAACAGTATCAGCATCACCGGCCATTCGAAGGAGAAAGTGAAATTCGAAGTTGTGGAAAACCGGCTGGAGATAAGGCTTTCCCTGGAGAATATCTGGGCAGATGACAATACGCGGGTCACGGTTTACGCCAGCGGGGTGGAGGTGATCGATGCCAACGAAGGTTCCATCGTGGAGGTGAAGGAGAAACTGCAGGGGCCAAGGCTCACCTTCAGGGCCCAGGAAGGGGCAGCCATTTATGTCCAGGTGGATTCTGAAAGGATCAGCGCCAAGGCCGTTACCGCCGGAATCGTTCAGCTTCGCGGTACCACTGAAGATCTTGATGTGGAAGTAAACACCGGCGGTAAATTCTTTGGGGAAGACCTGAAAAGCCAGGATGCCGAAGTGAGTACCGGCACGGGCGGACAGGTGGAGGTGAATGCCTCGAAATATGTAAAAGCCACCGCAAGATTAGGGGGAGTTATCAACATTTACGGGAATCCGGCAGAGCTTGACAGCAAAACCAGCCTGGGAGGCAAGGTCCTGGAAAGGAACTAAAATCTTATCTTTGCGAAAATTAAACTTTTAGAATGCTTCAAGACGTACTGGCGGCCATACCTATAGGATTCTTTCTTGCATTTTTACTGGGGCCAGTTTTCTTTGTGCTGCTGGAAACCGCAGCGATAAAAGGCTTCAGGGCTGCTTTTTCCTTCAATATGGGGGTCCTGTTCGCCGATGTGGTCTTTCTGATGGTGGCCTACCTCAGTACCACCAAACTACTGAACAGGATCAAGGACGACCCCGCCCTCTTTATCTTCGGCGGCGGAATCCTTATCACCTACGGGATCATTCAGTTCGTCCAGACCAAAAGAGTACTGCAGCACGAGGAGGTGCCAGAGATACAGAAACTCAACAAACGCGATTACCTGGGCCTTGCTGCCAAAGGTTTTCTGCTGAATTTCATAAACATCGGGGTACTGGGCTTCTGGCTGGGACTCATCATCGTCTTCGGCCCGCAGCTGAAAATGGATTCCAACAGGATGCTGGTCTTCTTCGGAAGTGTGCTGGGAACCTATATGGTTGTTGATATCTTCAAGATCCTGCTCGCCAAGAAACTCAACAGCAAACTTACTCCCGACCGCATTTACGTGGTCAAAAAGGGCATCAGTATCCTTCTGATCGTCTTTGGCGCCTTCCTGGTAGGCCAGGGCCTCCTGCCAC
>CBFGYW010000426.1:0-2127 GCA_965653085.1 uncultured Salinimicrobium sp. | reverse complement strand
GACCTCAGTTATATCCAGCAACGCCAAAAGACCATTGTCCACCTACAAAAACAGACCGATCACACTTCCCAGCCCGCCTTCCGGCGGATATCTATACCGCAGATAAGGCAGCAGGCGGAGCAGAATGGGGTTCCGACTAAAAATCTTTATCTGCTGCTTCTAGAGCAGGTTTTTAAGGCTTAGAGAGTAAGTAAAAGTTTATTTCGGGCAGAAATAATGAGTTAAAACAATAACCAGTTTTTGCTAGAAAAGTCATGATTCATCATGACAATCAGAGCGATTCAGAGGGCATACAAAGTCCGTTCTAATCAAAAATTTAAGGATAAGTTATTTTTTCCACCACCTTTGAACAGTTTTTCTACCGTGCTACTTCTTAAGATCGGCTAATTTTAGAACAAATTCAAAACATTAAATCATGATCAAAAAATTCAACATGAAAATCATTGCTTCTTTGGCAATGGTCTGTTTAATAATTGTAGGTATCGTTTCCTGTGAGACAGATGACTTTGCAGAAATACCTGCAACTCCTTATATCTCGCAATTTTCAATTACTTCTCCCGTAAATGCTACTGCTTCAATTGATGAAGAAGCGAAAACGATTGAGATTACCGTACCCCAGAATACTGACCTAAGTGGCGTGGTTGTCGACTTTACCACTTCTGAAGGTGCCACCGTTGATCCACTGCCTGGTTCTACTGTAGATTTCTCAGCTGGACATGTAAATTTCCATGTATCAAAAGGATTTAAAACGGTAAATTATAAAGTAAGTGTAAACAAAGCAGAGGCTCCACGTTTAACCGGTTTTAGAATACTTGAACCTGTGCAGGAGTCAGGAGCCGTAAATCAGACGCTTCGTAAGGTTTTTGCACAAGTACCAATCGGTACCGATTTGTCTGCCATTACTGTTGAATTCGATACTACAGAAGGAGCTACCGTTACCCCAGAATCAGGTTCGGTACTTGACTTTTCTGAAGGCCCTGTAGAAGTAAGTGTAAATTATTTTGGGAGCACCATAACTTATGAGGTGAGCGTTCAGGAAAGAGCAGAGCCTACTATTAACCAATTTAAAATTATCACCCCAGTGGAATCCCAGGGAACCATAGACCAGGAAAATAAAAGAGTAACGATTACTGTTCCGGGCGGCACGGCTTTAAACGCTGTGGAGGTCAATGTTTCTGTACCCAATGGTCTCCCTGACTCGAATATTTGCCAAGACTGTCATAGCTGTTTCTAATGGATTTAAGCAAGCCAAGATCGTTCAGGGTATAGATGTTTAAATATTTCCCCGTATGGCTGCTATAATGCTGAGATAGCCTATCTATGGCTTTTGAATAACTATAAGCGGTGGTGTTTTTCTTCCCCTCTTCTTCAATAAGCCATTTTTTGAATTTCTCATCCATAACAAATGTATATAAAGTTGATTGGGGAGCTTAATCCTTTAAATATAAACAAAATAAGGATTATGTTGATGCCTTGTAAAAATTCAAGGAAGAGTATATAAAGGTTATATATAATCTTTGTCAAACCATCCTCAGTGATTCTCAGTGATTCTTAAACAAATACCATCTAAAGTCCTGGCAGAAGTTCACAGCAAAATATATAGCTGCGATTAAGAAAGAAAAGTAGAGCATATTGTTTGTGAGGGGTTTCAAACCTGGATCACCTATTAGGAAAATTAGGGCAAGAAAGGAAAAAAAGAGGGAAAACAGAATATAATGAGGATTTCCAAATCTAAAGTAGCGCGCAAGTTTATACCTTAATAAATTATTCTTTTTTCGAAATTTATTTTTGGATAGAAGCCTCAACATTTTATTATGGAAGGCAAAATCTAATATTCCTAACTAAGTAATTAAGTACAAACTGTTCTT
The DNA here is from genome assembly GCA_965653085.1 of uncultured Salinimicrobium sp. GTDB lineage: Bacteria > Bacteroidota > Bacteroidia > Flavobacteriales > Flavobacteriaceae > Salinimicrobium. The sequence continues at coordinate 259 of CBFGYW010000426.1, read as the reverse complement.
CTGAGATTGGATTGTATTTATTCTCTCTCGTCCTTTTTGAAAACCTAAAAGCCTTAGAAGTTAGTTCCATCTGTTTTTATTTTAGTTGCTAGTATCTCCTTGACGCTGCCCGTGAAAGGTATAGCCGACGCCCTTCCCGGGGAATAATTTTTCAATTTTTTAAAATCAATTTGAAGATCGAGAAATTCCTTATCCAATATTTCAGTCAATTCAATGAGTAGGTAATGTGGTTGAGAAGCTTGTGGGTATCCTTTCCTGT
>CBFGYW010000425.1:0-2131 GCA_965653085.1 uncultured Salinimicrobium sp. | reverse complement strand
ATCACCAACATCGATCCGCGGTACATAATAGAATCCTTCGGTATAAACGATGGAAGACATCTTGGCGAGGTTGTGGTACCCGTTCTTGTTCTTTGCAAGCAGCACGATCTGGTACCCGTTATCCTTCCTGGATTTGTCCTTATGGTTCTCACAGACGAAGAATTCGCAGCCCAGGATAGCCTTCAGCTCCCTCGCATCTGCGGGTTCATTATTGGCCAGCGCAGCCTCATTCTTTGCCTTTACGCCCTTGTTATAGGCGCCCACTTCCTTGACGAAATGGAAGGCACCCATCATGTTGGCGTGATCGGTAAGTGCCACGGCGGGCATATTATTTTTAGCAGCAGCCTTCACCAGGTCCTGGACACTGATGGTGGACTGCAGTACTGAATACTGGCTGTGGTTGTGCAAATGGGAGAAGCGAACCTCATCCAGCATCTGAAGGTTCTCCCTGATCTCTTCGGAAGAGATCCTCTCGGGAGCTGATTCTTTCTGAAGGCGTTTCCGTATCTCTTCGGATGCCTTCTTCAGATTGATATGTTTCAGCCCGATCAGCTTTATTGGCTGCGGGTTCGCTTCTGAAAAGCGGGAATAGTAATCAGGAGCCACATCCAGTTTATCTGAAGTGAACTGCTCCCTTCGCAGGAGTTCCAGAAAACATCTGGTAGTAGCCTCCACATCGGCGGTGGCGTTGTGGGCTTCAGCAAAAGGTTCGTTGAAGAGGAACTGATGCAGTTCAGTAAGGGTAGGCAGCTTGTACTTCCCCCCTCGCCCACCCGGAAGGCAGCAAAGCTCTGCAGTGGCTTCGGTACAGGTATCCAAGATAGGTTTCCCCGCCAGGCTGTTGTTCATTCCCAGCCTGTGGAATTCGGCACCCATTATATTAAGGTCGAAGCTCACATTCTGTCCCACCACATAGCGGCTTTTCTCAAGCGCCAGGTGAAACTTCTCCAGCATCTCCTGCAGACTTATTCCCTGCTCCTGGGCCAGCTCGGTAGAAATCCCGTGGATCTTCTCGGCATCATAAGGAATGTTGAACCCCTCGGGCCTGACAAGATAGTCCTGATGCTCCACCACCCTTCCCAGCTCATCGTGCAGCTGCCAGGCGATCTGTATACATCGGGGCCAGTTGTCGGAGTCGGTAAGAGGGGCGTCCCAACGCTTGGGAAGTCCGGTGGTTTCAGTGTCAAAAATCAAGTACATTCTCTTCGGAATTTTCTGTTTTTCTGAGGATTAGGCAATTCTGCAGAAAAGTTAGCGGAACAAATAGGAGGTAAAAATAGGTATATTTTTAAGGTGAGGGAAGGAAAGTTTTTAGGAATTATTAACTATAAAATCCCTGAGCCGTCAATGGGGGAGTGATACCTAAACCTCTCGTTTGTCACCCTGAGCTTGTCGAAGGGCTCGGTAGTTTAAGAGCGGGACGTGGGGCTTCGACAAGCTCAGCCTGACAGCTTTAGAATAAAAAAAGACTCTTACAGATACAGATCTATCAACCCCTCCGGTGTATCCACATATATCACCTTTGCCTTCTTATCCACCTTGTCCAGGAAATGGTCATTCATGGGGATTAGCACCTGCTTTCCATTGTGGTCTATCTCAAACAAAACCTGCGAGGTGTTGTCATTGACTGCGGTAAGGGTGCCTACAGGGCCATAGGCCTTGTCTTCTACCTTGAACCCAATGATCTCGTGGAAATAGAACTGGTCATCATCCAGCTCGGGCAGCATCTCCATAGGAAGGTATAGGTCGCACTTCAGAAGGTCGTCGGCATCTTCTTCGGAATTGACATCTTCGAATTTCACGCGAAGGAGAGTGCTTTTGTGGAGGTGGCTTTTTTCAATAAAAAATGGAACCAGATTATTGCCGTATTCGACAAAAACTGATTCCATTTCAAGATAAGTTTCAGGTTCGTCGGTATCGAGTTTAATCAATACCTCGCCTTTAAAACTGAATTTACTAACGATCTTTCCAAGATAGAAACACTCTTCCTTTTTCATTTCGTCAGTAAAAAAGGTTTTAGGAAGCGGTAGACTGTCCTTCCTTGTCTTCAGCGCCAGCCTCTTCAGCAGTAGCGTCCTCAACCTGGTTTTCAGCAGCAGCTTCTGCGTCCTCAGCAGTTTCTTCAACTACA
>CBFGYW010000424.1:0-2132 GCA_965653085.1 uncultured Salinimicrobium sp. | reverse complement strand
TGATCTCTGCCACCGCAACTTCCAAAGAAATTTTTCCCTCCAGGTATTGGAACAGTTCCTTATAGCCTACGGTATTCAGGGCGTTGAGATGTTTCCTTTCCACCAAAGACTGCGCCTCCTCCAAAAGCCCCTGTTCCATCATGATATCCACTCGCCGATTGATCCTGTCATAAATAACCTCCCGTTCTGCCGTGAGGCCTACCAAAAGGGATTTAAAAGCCCTCTGCGGCGTCTTTTTCCTTCGGAAGGAGGAGTAAGGCTTCCCTGTGCCTAAACTCACCTCCAGGGCTCTAATAAGCCGATGTGGATTCTCCTTATCCACCTCCGAATAATATTCCGGGTCCAGGTTCCGAAGCTGCTCCTGCAGGGCTCCAAGGCCTTGCGAGGCATAAACTTCATTCAAGGCTGCCCGAATACCAGGATCGATCTTTGGAAATTCATCCAGCCCTTTGGTCACGGCATCCACATAAAGTCCGCTTCCGCCCACCATGACCACTTCTTTATGAGACTCAAACAGCTGCTCCAGCTTCTGTAGGGCATCCCGTTCGAAATCACCCACAGAATAAGGATCTTCCACAGAAATATGCTGAATAAAGTGATGGGGTGCTGCAGCAAGCTCTTCAGAAGAAGGAACAGCCGTACCTATCTTCATCTCCCGGAAGAACTGCCTTGAATCGGCTGAAATTATTTCAGTATCCAAAGCCCTTGCAACCTCAATGCTCAGAGCAGTCTTTCCAATGGCAGTTGGGCCTACGATGCTGATGAGGGTATTATTCATTCAGAAGATTTCCGCAGTTATGGCAGTACTTCGAGCCATCGAGATGTTTAGATTCATTGCAGTACCTGCACACCTGGGTATTCAGGTGTGGCAGATTCTTTATGGTCCTGGTGTATTCCGCACTTACAATTCCCGTAGGCACTGCAATGATTCCGTAACCCACGATCATAATGGCCGATGCAATGGCCTGCCCGGCAGGAGTCACTGGATGGATGTCTCCAAAACCTACCGTGGTAAGGGTGACGATACACCAGTAAATTGAAACCGGAATATTTTTGAATCCGTGTTCGGGCCCTTCCACCAGGTACATCACAGTACCCATAATAATACAGATGATAAACACCGTAAAGAGAAAAACAAAGACCTTGGCCCTGCTGTTCTTCACTGCCCGCCAGAGTTTGTTGGATTCCCCGATATAATGGGTGGTCTTAAGTATCCTGAAAACCCTGAGGAGTCGGAATGCCCTGATGGCAAAAAAAGAAATTATGGCCCCCAAAGAGAAGCACCAGATATGTTGGGATGGTTGAAAGCAGATCGACTATCCCGTAGAAACTGAAGACATAGGCCCAGGGTTTCCTGATGGAAATCAATCTGAGGATATATTCTATGGTAAAGACTATGGTGATGATCCACTCCGCCATGTAGAATATCTCGAAATATTTCACATTCAGGGAATGAACGCTTTCCAGCATCACCAGGACGATACTCAGAATGATGATCAGCAGCAGGGCGATATCAAACACTTTTCCCGTTGGGGTATCGGCCTCGTAAATTATTTCGTGAAGTTTATCCTTCCAGGATGATGTTGCCGGTTCTGGTTTCAAGTAGATGCCTTTTATTAAGTAAAAATAGACTTTTTACATGAAAAGACTGCTATTCCTTCCCATTGAGGTGAATAACCTTCAGCCGGTGGTTCCTTCTCAGGTAGCTCTGAATGATGTGCTGGGCGTCGCGGTCGCTCTGCATGGGAGTGATTATGGATCTTATGATCTCCAGGTTGTTCAGCTGATGGTTGAGGTTGAAATAGCCAATCCCCTTGAATTTGCCTTCCTCCACCAGCAGGGCACTTTTTTCATCTATATCCCTGCCGCGGTCTATCACCAGCATATTCTTGTTCTCGTAGCTGTATTTCCCGATGGCTTTCTCCACCCGCTCATTGTACTGGCTACAATCTTCCTCTCCAATACAGGCGCCGCTGCACTTCTTTATGGAATAGTTGAAGCAACTGCCGTTCCCTGAATGAAAGCCGGTGTACTTCTGACAAAGCTGGTACTCCTCCATTATATTCGTCAGCACCATCCTTGCCTGCTGCTGGTTGGTGAAGGTGGTGATATTCTTTTTTCTTCCGTCGGCC
>CBFGYW010000423.1:0-2134 GCA_965653085.1 uncultured Salinimicrobium sp. | reverse complement strand
CGCACCCGTACCCTGCCTCCTCGCATTCCGTCATTGTAGCCTGTAATATCGGCTATCCCTCCGGTTGCGAAATCGGGGTAAAGAGTAAACTTTTTCCCCTGAAGGTGTTTTATGCTGGCATCTATTAGTTCCAGAAAATTGTGCGGAAGGATTTTTGTACTTAATCCTACGGCGATCCCCTCAGCCCCTTGAGCCAACAGCAACGGAAACATTACGGGCAGGTTTACGGGCTCCTTTTTACGCCCGTCATAAGACAGCTGCCATTCTGTGATCTTCGGGTTGAAAACCACATCCAGGGCAAATTTGGATAGCCTGGCTTCAATATATCGAGAAGCTGCCGCCCCATCCCCGGTCAGGATATTTCCCCAGTTCCCCTGGGTGTCAATCAGCAGGTCCTTCTGGCCTATCTGGACCATCGCATCCCCAATACTGGCATCCCCGTGAGGGTGGTACTGCATCGTGTGCCCCACCACATTGGCAACCTTGTTATACCGGCCGTCATCAAGATCTTTCATGGAATGCATGATACGGCGCTGTACAGGTTTGAAACCGTCCTCCAGTGAAGGTACGGCCCGCTCCAGGATCACATAGGAGGCATAGTCAAGAAACCAGTCCTTGTACATGCCGGTGACCTTGATTAGCCCCTTCTCATTCTGATCCAGCTGCCCCTCATCGTTGTTTTCAAATTGTTCTTCCAAAGAACCGTCCTGATTGTCCATTTCCATTTATGCCCTTGCTTTATTGTATTCCACAACCTTTGCCAAAGATTGCTTTAGAGATTTGCATTTCTTGTTTCCCAAAAAGGTGATGTTGTACTTGTAGTGCCTGAAACCCTTCGAATTTCGGGAAGTGATGAATATGTGCAGCTTCTTGTAAAAAAAGTAATTCTCGATCTTAAAACTGATAAGCTTCGACTTCGGAATTTCAGTTCGCTGCTCCCTGTAATGCAGAAACTTCGAGATAAGAAGCCCGTTACTTTTCAGATTCAAAGTTTCCCCATCGCTGTCAAATTCAAAATAACGTCCTACCAGGAAGATATAAACCGCCAGTGCCAGCGCCACCGCGTTGGTGATAAGGCTGCTGTAATTAAAGGGCACGTCGTCGTACTTGATCTCAATTGCCGCAAAAATATTGGTGATAAAAACTGCCACCACTATGATGTAAACCGAGGGAATGATGTTGGTTTCCTTTTTGTTGTTGAACCTCATACGCCCAGTTCTGATATAAGATCTAATTCTACTTTAAGGTTGTCTATAATGAATTCCTGCCTGTCGGGAGTATTCTTGCCCATATAGAAGCTTAACATTTCCTCAATGGACATCTCCTTGTCAAGCATTACCGGATCCAGGCGAATATCTCTTCCAATGAAATGCCTGAACTCGTCTGGCGAAATTTCCCCCAGCCCCTTAAAACGTGTGATCTCAGGTTTGGGGCCCAGTTTCTGTACAGCGTTCTGCCGTTCCTCCTCGCTGTAGCAGTAGATGGTCTCCTTCTTGTTCCTTACCCGGAATAATGGAGTCTGCAGTATGTACAGATGGTTCTCCTTGATCAGCTCCGGAAAGAACTGAAGGAAAAAGGTGATGAGCAGTAAACGAATGTGCATCCCATCCACATCAGCATCAGTTGCGATGACGATGTTGTTGTAGCGAAGATCTTCCATCGATTCCTCGATGTTGAGTGCCGCCTGCAACAGGTTGAACTCCTCGTTCTCATACACGATCTTTTTGGACATCCCGAAGGAATTCAGCGGCTTCCCACGTAAGCTGAAAACTGCCTGGGTATTCACATCCCTTGATTTTGTTATCGATCCACTCGCAGAATCTCCCTCAGTAATGAAGAGGGTGCTTTCCAGATAACGCTCCTGCTTACTGTCGCCCAGGTGGATACGGCAGTCCCGGAGCTTCTTATTGTGAAGGCTCGCCTTCTTGGCCCTGTCTTTTGCCAGTTTCCGGATTCCCGAAAGTTCCTTCCGCTCCCTCTCGGCCTGCATGATCTTTCTCAGAAGCTGTTCGGCGACGTCTGAATTCTTATGCAGGAAGTTGTCCAGCTGGGTTTTCAGGAAATCATTTATATAAGTCCGTACCGTTGGCAGGTCGCCCCCCATATCGGTAGAACCCAGTTTGGTTTTGGTCTG
>CBFGYW010000422.1:0-2143 GCA_965653085.1 uncultured Salinimicrobium sp. | reverse complement strand
GCAACCTGAATATTGTTCAGCTCGTTGAACAACTGGTTGTAGTTCCACGCTACCAGAGACAGGACTTCCATACGGTTGTTTTCAGCAAGCACATCGAATACTCCTGTGGTCACTCCATTCACTCCAGCAAAAACTTCAGAAAGGATAGCTTTTTTGCTGGTAGGGTTGATCACGGAGCTCTTCAGAACACTTTGCAGGTCCTCGCTGGAGGCAATGGTTTTGGCGATGAGGCTCATGTCCTTGTTCACCTCTTCCGTCACGTTCTTGTCTTTCGCCAGGCTCAGGGTGGCTTTGGCGTATCTTAGGGCTGCTCTGTTTCCTTCCATTGTATTAATTTAGGGTCACATCTCCCAACATCTCATCGACAAGCTTGTGCTGTTTCTCTTCAGAAGAAAGTTCCTCACGAAGGATCTTCTCTGCGATCTGAACAGAAAGATTGGCAACCTGACTCTTGATATCGGCTAGGGCAGCGTTCTTTTCTGTCTGAATAGATGCTTTAGCCTGTGCAATCATCTTCTCACCTTCAGTCTGGGCTTCGGTACGGGCTTCCGCAATCATTTTTTCTTTGATCTCTCTGGCCTCCTTCAGCATTGCATCACGCTCCATACGGGCTTCCTGAAGCAGTTTTTCGTTGTCGGCCTGCAGGTTCTGCATTTCCTTACGTGCATTTTCAGCAGAAGCAAGGGCAGTCTGTATTCCTTCTTCACGGGAATTCAAAGCATCAAGAATGGGTTTCCAGGCAAATTTTCTCAGCAGGATCACCAGCACGATAAGAATGGCTATCTGGTAGAAAAACAATCCAACCGAAAAATCATTTACTAACTTTTCCATATTCTATAGTTCTATCTCGTATTGTTTAATTTTAATTAATCCAGGCTTGGCCGCCAACCGCTGCGAAGCCCGGATTTCTTGTTTTGATTAGGCTGCGAAAAGAGCTGCGAAAGCAACACCTTCCAAAAGAGCGGCGATAATAATCATCGCGGTTTGGATTTTCCCGGCAGCTTCCGGCTGACGTGCAATACCTTCCATGGCAGCACCACCGATTTTACCAAGACCAATACCAGCACCGATAATAATCAGACCAGCTCCAATCATACTTAAATCTAAAGTTTCCATACTTATTTATTAAAATTAAACTTACTCTTATTTACTTCTCAAATTATATTACAGGTATCTCGTCGTCCCCCGCAGGATGATCGTGATCGTGCTCCTCGACCGCCATTCCGATATAAAGGGCGCTCAACAGAGTGAAGATATACGCCTGAAGGAAAGCTACCAGCAATTCGATAACTGCGATGAACAGAGAGAACCCGAAAAAGGCAGGACCTGCGATCCAGTTCCTGAATACTACTATAAGTCCCAGCAGGGTCATCATCACCACGTGACCGGCAGTCATGTTGGCAAAAAGTCGGATCATCAGGGCGAAAGGCTTTGTAAGCATTCCCAGAATCTCGATTGGCATTAATACGATTTTCATTATCACAGGAACCCCCGGCATCCAGAAGATGTGTTTCCAGTAACCTTTATTTCCGCTGAACTGAACGATGAAGAAGGTAATAAGGGCCAGTGCCATGGTTACGGCAATGTTTCCGGTTACGTTTACTCCCAGAGGAGTCATTCCCAGGATGTTCAGGATCCAGATGAAGAAGAATACTGTGAGCAGGAAGCCCATATATTTTCTGTAGTTCTTTCCGATGTTCGGTCTTGCGATCTCGTCTCTCACGTAAAGCACCAGAGGCTCAAGCACACGACCAAATCCGCCTGGAACTGCTTTTTTCTTATAGCTTCGTGCAAGGGAACTGAACATGAGCACCATCAATAGCCCTACCACCAGCATCATCACCACGTTTTTGGTGATGGAAAGGTCCAGGGGACGTTCAGTAGTAGGGTAAGGATATTCAGCAGTAGCGTGCTCGCTGTCACCATACATAATGGTTCCTTCAGCGTCGGTCTTGTATATTTTTCCGTGGTAAAGTCTGTAGGTCTGCCCGTCTTTGGTGACGAGTTCTTCGCCGTGGTGGAATTCTCCGGCAGAGAAAACTTTCAGGCCATTGTCCCAAAGGATCACAGGCAGCGGGAATCCGTAATGTTTGCCGGCTTCGGCATCGGACCAGAAATTAAAGTAGTGGGAATCCTGAAGGTG
>CBFGYW010000421.1:0-2146 GCA_965653085.1 uncultured Salinimicrobium sp. | reverse complement strand
AATATGCCAGTGGCGCTATTCTGAAAGTTGAAAATGAATTTATTGTTGTTGCCAGTGTTTTTGATCTTGCTAAAAACATAAGTACCGGGCCCGTTAAATGTCAGGGTCTTGGCACCATTCTCAAGGAAGAGGTCCTGTACTTTTTCTATAAATGTGATTTCTTTTTCCATACTGAACTCACTTTTTTATGCTGAACCAATTTGAGTCTACTTTAATCCTTCTCCTGAAAATGGGGATGGGATCTTAGAACTCAAGCTCATTCTTTGGGTCGAGATGTACATAATCTGCCACCATCAGTTTTTCATAATCCTGTTCTTCCTTCTTCGAGAAGCGTTCCTCCAGGCGCACCACGATAAGATACACCACCGGTACGATGACCAAGGTAAGGAAAAGCGAGGATAAAAGTCCCCCGATGATCACGATGGCCAGTCCGTTGTTCATTTCGGCGGCAGCTCCGGAAGCCAGGGCTATGGGGAGCATTCCGAAGACCATCGCAATGGTGGTCATAAGGATAGGCCGCAGTCGGGCGTGGTTGGCCTGGATAAGGGCGGTCCTAATCTTCTCTCCCTGTGCCAGCCTATGGTTGGCGAAATCGACCAGCAGGATGGCGTTCTTGGCTACGAGTCCGATGAGCATGATGATCCCCAGGATGGTGAAGATGTTCAAACTCTGATTTGTCAATGCCAGGGCCCACAAGGCTCCGATGAAGGAAAGCGGGATGGAGAAGAGTACTATGAATGGTTTAATGAAATCATCATACAGTACCACCATGATCATATACACCAGCATAATTGCTGCCAACAGGGCTATCCCAAGTGTTCCAAAACCTTCGCTCTGGTTTTCCATGTTTCCGCCCCAGGTCCAGGATACTCCGGCAGGGGTCTCCACTTCGGCCAGCCTTGCCTCCCATTCCTGTGCCACGGCACCGGTAGTCTTACCTACAGTCTGGGCATTGACAGTCACAGACGGGGCACGGTCATACCGTTCCAATAGGGAAGGGCCTGAACCGTAGCTGATATCGGCGAACTGCGATAAGGTGATCTGCTGACCGTCGCTGTTGGTGAAGTTGATATTCGACACATCCTCAATGCTGGTCCTGTAGGCCTCATCCAGAATGATGTTGATATCGTATTCATTGCTTCCGGTGCGGAATTTATTATCGGTATTCCCACTGAAGGCAGTTCTGAGGGTCTGTCCCACAGCAGCCACATTCAGGCCCAGTCGGGTCATCCTGTCGCGATCCACAGTAACGGAGATCTCAGGATTGCCTTCCTCGACACTGAGTTCGATTTCGGTGGCACCATCTATGGAGCGAAGTACCCTTTCTGCAGTTTCGGCATAGGCAAGGGCATCTTCAAAGGTGGTCCCGGTAATGTTCATTTGTAGAGGTGCCTGTTCGGCTCCCATGATGCCCATAGGCACAGTGGTTACCTTTGCTCCCACGAGTTCCTGTTCCAGGGCACGGGTGAGCTTTGCAGCAAAAACGTTGGTCTTTTCGTCCCTTTCCGATTTATCGATCAGGGTGACGGTAATTTCAGACATATAGCTGGTAGCCTGTGCTGCACCCATTCCTCCACTGCTGGACTGTCCCACAGTGGTCATCATCCGTTCCACTTCAGGAAGCTGTGCAAGGAATTTTTCTGCCCTTTGGGTCATGAAGTTGGTCTCCTCAATGGAGGCATCCTTCGGAAGCTCCAGTTGTACCAGGAATTCACCCTTGTCCATTTTCGGAAAAAAATCGGAACCTATGTATCCCAGAGCCAGCAGAGCGATGGAACTGATGAACAGAGCCACGGTGATAAGAAGGGTCTTCAGCTTATGGTTCAGGGCCCATTCCAGGATCCTGGTGACTTCCGCAGTGAACCAGCTTAGTCCGGCCTCGAATTTATGGATGATCTTCCCGATGAAGGACTTTTCGCTGATAAGCTCCAGTTTTCCGAATCTGGAGAACAACCAGGGCACTACTGTAAATGACATCAGCAGGGAGAACAGGGTGGCTATGATCACAGTGACACAGAACTGGGTGATTATATCAGATACCAGTCCGCTGCTCAATGCTATCGGCAGGAAAACCACAACGATCACCAGGGTGATGGCAGTCACGGTGAAGCCAATTTCCCTGGCTCCATCATAGGCTGCCCGTACC
>CBFGYW010000420.1:0-2149 GCA_965653085.1 uncultured Salinimicrobium sp. | reverse complement strand
AAGATTGACGCCCGGTGGGGCTGCGATCTGAAGATCGCGTCCAGCGAAAATAAGTTTAATGCCATGCGCTCCGCGACGTTAATCTGAAGATTGACGCCCGGTGGGGCTGCGATCTGAAGATCGCGTCCAGCGAAAATAAGTTTAATGCCATGCGCTCTGCGACGTCAATCTGAAGATTGACGCCCGGTGGGGCTGCGATCTGAAGATCGCGCCCAGCGAAACCCGTTTAAGCTATGCATTCCGCTGCGCCTGAGATACAACATCAAAAAAATTCAACATTATACACTATTCATTATTCGCTATTCATTATTTTATTCACTATCCCTTATACATTAAAAATGTTTCACCACACCCACCCCTACCCACCTTATATCCCCGAGAACGCCACAAAACTCATCGTGGGCACCCTCCCGCCTCCGCGTTTCACAACTGGAGACCTTAAGGAAGGAGACGTGGATTTCTGCTACGGAAGCCGCGACGGGCAGCTGTGGCTGGTGCTGGACCGCATGTTCGACCTGAACCTTAAATATGAGAACACCGCTGAGGCCATAGCCCAACGGGAAAGGTTCCTTCACGAATACGGGATTGGCATCTGCGACACCGTGGAAAGCTGCAGAAGGGAAAAGATAGACGCAACAGATATCGGGATGAGCGAGGTGGAGCTGCGGGACGTGATTGGCATCCTTAGAAAACACCCTAAAATAGACACTCTTCTCTTCACCGGAGGCAACAGCAAGAATGGCCCCGAATACTTCTTCAGAAGACTGCTGAAGCTCTACGGACTCAGCCTAAAAGTGGTTTCCAACGACGTTCCCCGCATCCATCAGTTCGTGCTGGACGGAAGAGTGATCAATACGGTTTCCCTCACGGCCCCTTCGGGCTCGGCAAACCGTGCGGTGGGCAGTATGGAACTCTATAAACGACTTAAAAAACAAAACCCTGAGTTCAATACAATTGACTTCAGGGTTTTGCAATACCGTCAGTTTTTCGAGATAAACTAAACGGGATCTTGTTGTTGAGGATCTTTTTCGATCTCAGGTTTAAGATTGAACTTTTCCCGGATCGGGTGAATGTTCCCAAAGGTGCCCAGGGAAGTCTTTCCTCTTTTATTCTGCTTGTCTCCGCTATCCATTACTTCTTGTTTTGCTGGTCCTTAATAGTTTCTGAGTCTATATCAAAATCATTGGTGTCTCTTTTGGTTTTTCCAAATCCTCCACTCAGCGGGTTTGATGTGTCCTCTTTTCGTTCTCTATGTTTATCTGAGATTCGTCCCATAACTTTCGTTTTTTTGTTTATTCAAATATAACGAATTGAAGCGCTGAAATCTCTTAATGCCTTGTTATAAGAGAGTTAAACTATCTGAGGTTCTTTACAAACTCAGGAATTCCTGCCAATCCTTCCTGCTGAAGCTCTTTTATAAAAGCACTTCCAATAATGGCTCCGCTTGTGTACCGGGTTGCGGTTTCAAAGGTCTCGGCATCTTTGATTCCGAAGCCCACGATAAGGGGGGTGCTGAGGTTCATTTCTGAAATTCTTCTGAAGTAGTTCCGCTGTTCCTCCCCGAAGCCTGCGGTGCCTCCCGTAACTCCTGCACTGCTTACCAGATATATGAAACCTTCGGAAACAGCATCTATGAGTCTGATCCTTTCATCGGTGGTCTGGGGGGTGATGAGAAAAATGGGAAGAAGCCCATAATTTCTGAAGGTTTCCTGGTACTGAAGGAGGTATTCCTCGACCGGGAGATCGGGGATTATGAGTCCGTCTATTCCCGCCTCCTTGCACTTCACACAGAAAGCCTCAACCCCATACTGAAGGATGGGGTTGAAGTAACCCATAATGAGCAGGGGGATGCTGACTTCCTCACGGATCTTCTCCAGCTGCTGAAAGAGTTTTTCGGTAGTCATCCCCTTTTTAAGAGCTATTTGGGAACTGCTCTGGATGACAGGTCCATCTGCGAGCGGATCGCTGAAGGGGAGACCTATTTCAATCATATCTACGCCATTCTCCTGCAGCGCAGAAATGATCGCTGCAGTATCGTCTATCTCGGGAAAGCCTGCAGTGAAATAAAGGGAGAGCAGTTTTTTATCCTGTTGCAGGCTGGTGGTGATTCGGTTCATTATTTCTGGTCTTAATGAGGGTTTATAATGCT
>CBFGYW010000419.1:0-2160 GCA_965653085.1 uncultured Salinimicrobium sp. | reverse complement strand
GGGAGTGCAGTCGGTAAAGACTCTTTTGCAGTTATCTAAGAATGCCAAGATCAAAACAGATATCGAGGTCAAAAAGGCCATCATCAATGCCTACGCAAACGTGCTGCTGGCGGAAGAGAGTGTGGAGATCCTGATGCAGAACCTGGAGACGGTGGAAAAGAACTTCAGTGATACCCAGAAGATCTATGAGAACGGCCTGGCCGAAGAGGAGGATGTGGAGCGGCTGGAGATCACCCTGCTCAGCCTTCAGAACAGTCTGAGCCGCAGTGAAAGGATGCGCGACCTCTCCTATGAAATGCTGAACCTCGCCCTGGGACTTCCCAATGAAACCGAGGTCACGCTGACCCAGGAACTGGAAGAACTCACCCTTCAGTATTACGATCTCTCCCTGCTGAACCGGGATATTGATGTAGAGGAAACCATAGACTTCAGGATAGCCTTCAACAATACCGAATACGCAAAGATCCAGGAGAGACTGGAGAAAGCCAAGGCGCTCCCCACCCTTTCGGGCTTTGTGAACTATGGCTACCAGGGCTATAGCGAGAGCTTCAGCTTTTTCAATAAGGATCAGGATTACTTCGCACAGTCAATCCTTGGGATCAGCCTTAACATCCCCATCTTCAGCAGCGGGATGCGCAGCTCTAGAACTGCCCAGAGGAAGATAGAATATGAGCAGGCCCTTCTCGATCTGGAGCAGACCCAGAGTGAAGTAAAACTGGAGATTGCCACCGCGAAGAGCGACTACGAATTCAGCATCGAGAATCTGGAAACCCAGAAGCGCAGCCTTGCCCTGGCTGAAAGGATCGAGGATAAGAATCAGATAAAATTCTTTGAAGGCCTGGCCAGCAGTTTTGAACTGAGTGAGGCGCAGACGCAGCTCTTTCAGGCGCAGCAGGATTATCTGCAGGCCATGCTCGAACTCATCAACTCCAAGGTAGAACTGGAGAGTTTTATAGACACCAATCTTGACCAAAATGAAAACTAACACCATATTTCCCTTCCGAATGAAAAAGCTGAGTCTGGGGCTATTGTCTGCCCTAATCCTAATCTCCTGTGGCAAGGATGCTTCTTCCGTGGAAGCCATCATAGAAAGCGGGAATGTAGAAGAAATAAAAGCCAAGAAGGAGGAGCTGAACAAGCAGCAGCTCGAACTTTCAACCCAGATAGAAAAGCTGACAGAGGCTGTAGAGGAACTGGAGCCTTCCAGCAGGTTTGCCCTGGTGACCACCATTGAACTTCAGGACACCCTGTTCAGGCATTTTGCCGAAGTACAGGGCGATGTGGCCACGGATGAGAACATTATCATCTACCCAGAAACCGCAGGAGTACTGCGAGAGGTGAGGGTGACCGAAGGGCAGAATGTGAGGAAAGGGCAGATCCTCGCCGTTATTGATGACGGCGGACTCTCCAGTGAGCTGGCCCGCCTGGAAACACAACTGGCCCTTGCCAAGACAACTTTTGAGCGGCAGGCCCGACTCTGGGAACAGAAAATAGGTTCTGAGATTCAGTATCTGCAGGCGAAATCGAATTATGAAGCCCTTCAGAATTCCGTGCAGCAGATGAAGTCACAGATAGAGCGCAGCATCGTAAGGGCACCCTTCAATGGGGTCATCGACGAAACGATGGCAGAACAGGGGCAGGTGGTTTCCCCCGGGCAGGTAGAGCTGTTCAGGATCGTGAACCTGAATGATATGTATGTGCAGGCCGATGTTCCTGAAAACTATCTGGGCCAGATAAGCGAGGGGACCGATGTCAGGGTTCAGATACCTTCCATAGGCAAGGAATTTGAAGCCAAAATAGACCTGGTGGGCAATACCATCAATCCCAGCAACAGAAGCTTCAGCATCCAGGTTCCCATTCCGAATGAGGAAGGGATGGTAAAGCCAAACCAGATCGCTACCCTGCTGTTGAACGATTACACCAATGAAGAAGCCATCATTGTTCCCGAGAACGCAGTCCAGCAGAACGCCGAAGGAGAAAGCATCGTATTTATCCTGCAGCAGGAGGGAGAGCAGACTCCTGTTGCTAGAAAAGTAGTAGTGGAAACCGGACTTGTCTCCAACAACAGGATCGAGATAAGGAGCGGACTGGAGCCGGGACAGCAGCTGATCGTACAGGGAAGCCGTGGACTTAGGGACGGGCAGGAAGTTAATGTAAGAA
>CBFGYW010000418.1:0-2162 GCA_965653085.1 uncultured Salinimicrobium sp. | reverse complement strand
TCATGTCTAACCCCGAGAACGTTTATCAGCTTGGAAATAACGCCACGAATGCTGAGCGGGCACTACCAGGGCAGGATCCTGAGCATACTGTCGAAACTGATTCGTCCAGCCTCCGTCCTGGAAATAGGCACCTACACGGGGTATTCTGCACTTTGCCTGGCAGAAGGTTTGGCTCCCGAAGGAAAGATCCATACCATTGATGTGAATGAGGAACTGTACGACCTTCAGAAGAAATATTTTGATTTGTCTCCCTATAAAGGTCAGATCATCCAGTATTTGGGAGACGCTACGGAGATCATTCCGCAGATGCAGCTGAATTTTGACCTGGTATTCATTGATGCCGATAAACCTAATTATCCGAAATACCTGGAACTGGTACTGGAGAAACTGAATCCGGGAGGGATAATTCTTTCAGACAATGTTCTGTGGAGCGGGAAGGTGGTTCAGGAAGTTCAGAAAGATGACGAATCCACCCTGGCCCTTCTGGATTACAACCGGCAGCTGGCAAGAAATCCACAATTGGAAACAGTTATGCTTCCCATCAGGGACGGACTTACTATAAGCAGAAAAAAGTTGGAATAATCGTGGAAGGGACGGGCTACTAGAACCGGCGTTTTACAGAGCCGGTGATCTCTTCGATCTCTTCCTTGACCTTATCGATGCTGGAGGTGATATCATTCTTGAAGCCGGTATCCACGCCATTCTTCTCGGCGCTTCTCATTACCTCTCCCTTTATATCCTCGGTGGCATTCTTGATGGAACGCATGCCTTTTCCTAATCCTCGTGCGATTTCCGGGATCTTGTCTGCGCCGAAAACCATTATCACTATAAAAAGGATAAAGGCTATTTCTGCGCCGCTGATGCCTATGAAAAGAGGTAGTGAATTCATGCTACAAATATAAAGACAAAATGAGCCAATAAAAAAGCCGACCTGTTAAAAGTCGGCTCTATTATTTAAAGCTTCAGCTGATAAGAAATTACCCCTGATTCTCTCTTTTGAATTCCTCGAATTCACCAGCCTCTTTTACTCTTGGCCAGCTGTTGTTGTCAACATCGATATCGGCAGTCTCAAGATCCGGATCCACCACTACTTTGGTGATTTCCTTATCGCTGGCGATGGCTCTGCTAACTTCGTTGTCGTTCTTACGCCAAATCTGCACCGGGTAGGTCACCTTTTCGGTAGTTCCATCGGCATAGGTATATTCCACGATCAGCGGCATAACCAGTCCTCCCGGCTTGTTGAAGGTGATCTGATAGAAGTACTTTGGCATCTTCATCGAAGCTCTCTGTTCCGGAGTGAAGTTATCCATCAGGTACTCATTCAGGGTTGGAGCACTTTCTGCAGGAGTTTTTCCTTTCATTGCAGGGTCCATTTCATCACTTCCTTCCTCAACCACAAAGCCATCTCTGTTCACGCTCAGGACCAGGGAATGGAATATCCTATGATCTGCTGGAACTACGGCCGTCCCGAGAAAGATGGTACATACAGTGACAGGGTGAAATATGGAATGATGAGTGTGATCATTCACGAGGTAGGCCACAACTTCTTCCCAATGATCGTCAACAGTGACGAGCGTCAGTGGGGATGGATGGATGAAGGTCTCGACACCTTTATGCAGTACGTGGCGGAGCAGGAGTACGGAGATGAGTATCCAGAAGATATTGCTCCCAATACCAAGTATCCTTCAAGAAGAGGAGAGCCTTCCAAAATCGTTAACTATATGAAGGGAGAGCAGGATTTCATAGCTCCTATCATGTCTAACCCCGAGAACGTTTATCAGCTTGGAAATAACGCCTACGGAAAACCTGCTACCGCCCTTAATATTCTTAGGGAGACAGTAATGGGAAGAGAGCTTTTCGACCACGCCTTCAAGACCTATGCCCAGCGCTGGATGTTCAAACATCCTTCTCCTGAAGATTTCTTCCGCACCATGGAGGATGCTTCTGCGGTAGACCTTGACTGGTTCTGGAGAGGATGGTTCTATACCACAGACTATGTGGATATAGGAGTTAAAGAGGTGAAGAAATATTTCGTTACCGATAAACCCACCAAGGAAGGTACTGCAATGCTGAAAAGATATGGTGTTGAAGACCCAAGCCAGCTGGACGTGCTTTATGTGGTTGAGGAAGGAAGTGATGAAATGGACCCTGCAATGAAAGGA
>CBFGYW010000417.1:0-2177 GCA_965653085.1 uncultured Salinimicrobium sp. | reverse complement strand
CTTTTCTACAAATATCGGACTCCTCTGGAGTCCAGAATCCTACCCTGGCTGCCAACATCCTGGCTGCCCAGGTGTAGAAGAATCTAAAGCAACCGAATACTTTGACGCGTCTGAATTTTCCCCCATTAGTCTGCAATCGGGACCTAGGGCTCCCCGGGTGGTAATCTTCACTCGAAAGCTTTTGAGGGAAGATCTCGGCCAGCCAGATTTATATTTTCACTTCCCTTAACACTCATCTTCCCTGTTTATTTTGTAATTTGACTGAAATTCAAAGAATTACACTATGGCTTCGATACTAGATTTTTTAGATTCAGAAAAAGGAAAGACGTTTGTTCAGAAGGCCAGCGGGCAACTGGGAGAAAGTCCCGAGAAGGTGCAGACAGCCTTGTCCTCGGCCCTGCCGATGATGCTGGGCGGGATGAAAAGGAATGCCAGGACGCCTGAGGGGGCGGAGAGCCTTGATAAAGCCCTGGAGGACCAGAAACACGACGGTTCCATCCTGGACAGCCTAAGTAGCGGCGGCCTTGACCTGGGCAGCCTGATGGGGGAAGGTTCAGGCATCCTGGGCCATATCTTCGGCGGGAAACAAGGCAAAATCGAGGAGGCCGTGGGGGCTACCAGCGGAATGGATTCCTCGAAGATATCTCAGCTGCTGAAGATGGCGGCTCCCGTGGTAATGAGCTTACTGGGCAACCAGAAACGCAAAGATGGCGTGGGCCAGGGCGGATTGGGAGATCTGCTTGGTTCGGTCCTGGGCTCCAACTCTTCCCACGACCAGTCTATGCTGGAGAGTTTCCTGGACAAGGATGGCGACGGGAATTTTTCAAATGACATGGGGAAACTCTTCAAGGATAAAGGAGGTAAAATGAAAGGTTTAGGAGACCTTTTCTAGAAGTAACCCTCCAAGGGACCCGGATAAACCAGAACACGGAATAAGTCCGCAAAACCGGCAATATGAGAAATCTACTTCTGTTCATATTCATAGGTCTTATGATCTTCAGCTGCTCCTCTCCCCGGGGAGCTGCAACCCAGACTCACGACCCGTATGATTCCGATACCCTTTCCGTGGGCAACGACACGGTTCGGATAGCCAATGATTCCCTGGAATATGAGATCCTTATAATAGATCCGGGATTTGCGACCTTCCTGAATTCCAAAGCACTTCCGGAAGGTTATTACAGTCTGAACTATCTGGAGAACAAGAACCAGTACCTCGTTGCCGACTATAATCAGCGGGTAAAACAGCCGTACAACTATAACCGGAATATCTATGAGCAGGAGATCAATTACAGTCCGAGTATAAATTACGGGTACGAGGTGAATTACAAGCTGTATAATTACTTCCTCTATCTCACCTTCAGATATAACGAGAAATTTTCGGTGCCGACAAGGCTATAAAGCATTTTTAGAGCTATGTTTCGATGGGTTACTGAATAGCTGAAAGCTCGGCAAATCCTTTTCTTGCTCAATCCTGCAATTTTTGAATATCTTTGCAGTATGGAAAAGTTAAAAGAACGCTGGGGCATCTCTTCTACCTGGCAGATCATTATAATTTTGCTTGTCTTCAGCATTACAGGTTCCTCTTCCTTATTTGTAGGAAAGCCGGTGCTGCACCTGTTTGGGCTGGACCGGGTGAACTTCGGTCCCGATTTCTTCTTTGGTGGCCTGCTGTACTACAGCCTCAGGATCCTTGTGATCTTTCCAATATATCAGGTTCTGTTGGTAGCCTTCGGCTGGCTGTTCGGCCAGTTCAGGTTCTTCTGGAATTTTGAGAAGGCAATGCTTGGAAGAATGGGCTTTAACCGGTTTATCAAGTAAAGGAAGAGTGAAAGTGTTCCAGAAAATAGGGTTTGTGTTCCTTACAGCATTACTTTTAATGCCCGGGGCACTGGTGTCAGCTCATATTTTCGCCGATCACCAGCACGTTTACTGCGATCACCATTCAGAAGAACATCTACACCAGAAGGTTGTAGACTGTGATATCTTCAACCTGCAGCAGCACGGATTTCTAGGTGTTGACCTGCTTCAGTTCGAGCCATTCGTGCCGGAGGAGCAATTCAGTCCTGTCAATTCAGAATATCATTTTTTAATTGGTCATTTTAGCGCGAGCACCTCTCTCCGGGGTCCTCCAATGGAAGTTTAAACCAGAATTCCTTCGGGAATAAACTTTTATTAGA
>CBFGYW010000416.1:0-2178 GCA_965653085.1 uncultured Salinimicrobium sp. | reverse complement strand
ATCAGGATGAGCAAGATCGAAGGCGTGGAGATAAAGGCCCTCTGTGACCTGCGTCCAAGTGAGGTTGAGAAAGTACAGAAATCGCTCGAAGGATCCATCCACAGCCCCAAGAGCTATACCGGGAGTGAAGATGCCTGGAAACAGATGATCGACACCGAAGAACTTGACCTCGTATATATCGCCACCCCCTGGCACCTGCACACCCCAATGGCAGTTTATGCCATGGAGGCAGGAAAGCATACTGCCGTGGAAGTACCTGCAGCCAAGACCATAGATGAGTGCTGGGAGCTGGTGGAAACCTCAGAACGTACCCGGAAACACTGTATGATGCTGGAGAACTGCTGCTACGATTTCTTTGAATTGCTTACACTCAATATGGCCCGCCAGGGATACTTCGGGGAGATCATCCACGGAGAGGGTGCTTACATCCACGACCTGCGGGACCTGAACTTCAGCAAGGATGGATACCAGGATATGTGGCGTTTGCGGGAGAACGAAGAACGCAACGGAAATCTTTATGCTACCCATGGAT
The DNA here is from genome assembly GCA_965653085.1 of uncultured Salinimicrobium sp. GTDB lineage: Bacteria > Bacteroidota > Bacteroidia > Flavobacteriales > Flavobacteriaceae > Salinimicrobium. The sequence continues at coordinate 1,646 of CBFGYW010000416.1, read as the reverse complement.
TAGGCCCTATCTGCCAGATCATGAACATCAACCGGGGAGACCAGATGGATTATCTCACCTCCCTCTCCAGCAACGACTTCATGATGGGTGAAATGTCCAGGGAACTTGCCGAAACTGACGATTTCTATGATCCTTTCGTAAGCAATCATTACCGGGGGAATATGAATACCACCATGATCAAAACCAAAAATGGCCGCAGTATCATGATCCAGCACGACGTCACCTCTCCCCGACCCTATTCCAGGATCCACCTGGTGAGCGGCACCAAGGCTTTTGCCAGAAAATGGCCTTCCCCTGCTAAAATAGCCAAAGGCCATAGCTGGCTGGATCAAAAGGAAATGAAGGCCGTGGAAGAACAATATACCCCCCAGATCGTAAAAAAGGTGGGCGAAATGGCCAGGAAGATCGGCGGCCATGGCGGAATGGACTTTATGATGGACTGGAGGCTGATAGACTGCCTGCGAAACGGCTTGCCACTGGATCAGGACGTTTATGATGCCGCCCTGTGGAGCGCAGTTTCTCCCCTTTCAGAAATATCAGTCCAGAACCGCGCCCAGTCGGTGAATGTTCCCGACTTTACCAATGGCGCCTGGAAAGAGAATGCCCCTGTGGATCTGAGTTTGGCAGAGGGTGGAACCACCAATGTGCTGATGAAATAATAGGATCTGTGATCAAACAGTGACAAAAGATGGCAGATTTATGTTATTTTCGTCACGATTGTAATTAAGATATGAAAAAAGCGGCAGAACGAAGGGCAGACATCCTTCGCATCTTGGATGAATCGGGGCAGGTGAATGTAGCCGACCTGAGTCAGAAAATGGGAGTGAGCGAGGTCACCATCCGGAACGATCTCGATAAACTGGAAAAGAATGGACTGCTGGTAAAAGCCCATGGCGGCGCTTTCAAGGTCAGGACCTCTGCCCTGCCGGTGTCGGAGAAAAAGAGCCTCAATGCCGCTGCAAAGCGAGCTATTGGCCTGAAGGCAGTATCGCTGATAAATGAGGAAGATTCCATCATCCTGGATTCAGGAACCACCACCCTGGAAATTGCCAAGAACCTTAGTCATTTCAATGAACTAACGGTCATCAGCAACGCCCTGGATATAGTGAACAGCCTGGCACAATACGAGAAGATAAAGGTATTTGTGCCCGGGGGGTTTCTGAAGGAGTTCTCCATGTCCCTGGTAGGCCCCATGGCCGAAAGGAACTTCCGACAACTTTATTGCAAAAAGCTCTTCCTGGGAATAGACGGTGTGAAACCTAACGTGGGGGTCTTTACCCATCACATGGAAGAAGCCTATCTCAACCAGATCATGATCGAAATTGCTGAAGAAGTGATCGTAGTCGCTGATTCCTCGAAATTCGAGAAGACCGGCCTGGCCTTCATCGAAGGTTTCGAGAAGATACACAAGGTGATCACCGATGAGAACATCGATGCAGAAACCCTCAACATGCTTCGGAAAAACAATGTGGAGGTATTGATCGCTACAGAAGCATCTATTCCTTCCCAGGCTGGATAAATAATTTCAACAATACTTTTGCCCCTAATGAGCCGATTAAAAGAGTTAATCGGCTCATTTTTTTGACCGCTGATTTAAAAGGATTAAAATGATGGCCATGATTTTACTCAGGGAAAATATTTAAACC
>CBFGYW010000415.1:0-2186 GCA_965653085.1 uncultured Salinimicrobium sp. | reverse complement strand
TTTAGGTAGCGGCGACCGAATAAAGGAGATGAAGGCGGAAAATGAGCCCTCCCTCCTCGATAACCCAGTTATCAAGACCATCGCAGAAAAACACGCTGTCTCCCCTGCCCAGGTGCTTATCAAATGGGCTGTCACCCGTGGAACAGCTGTCATCCCCAAATCCACTTCCCGGGAGCATATTATCTCAAATCTCAAGAGCGCAGACCTGAAGCTCGAAGAGGAGGATATGAAGGCCATTGCAGGAATTGAGCATCAGTTCAGATATGTAACCGGAGAATTTTTCGTGACAGAAGGAAATTCCTATGAAAACATCTATGACCTGTAAAAATCCGCAGTAAAATCCACAGTAAAATCTGCGGCAAAATCTGCGAGATCAGCGCTATCTGCGGGAGAACTCCCCCCTGATCATACCGCTACCTCCAAGAGCCAATCAATCCTACAACTCAATCAAAAATCACACATTATTTTAGTAATTTTGAATAGCATTAAACCCCTATCAACCCTCTTATGAAAAAGATTTCTTTCCTTCTGCTTTCTTCCCTTATGCTCCTAAGCTGTGCAGACGACAATACAAAACCTGAGAGTGAATCCCTCTCCCGTAAAGTCGATTCCCTTTCAGTCGCCCTGGAGGAACAAAAGGAGCTTTCCGATTCTCTGCAATCTGTTTTCACATCAAGAGATTCCATTGAAGGGGGCTATCCCCTGTTCTTCGGAAAGAAATACGAGGGCATAAAAGATCCCGAGGATTTCATCAAGAACCAGCTGCGCAACCAGCCGGAAAGGATTCCACTGAGTCCGGTGGTGGGAGGCACCATGGCTTTCAGGAAAATCGATATCATCTCCGAAAAGTGGCTCCTGGCAATCTACGACGACGGGCATGTACAGGGAAAAGCCATAATGGAATATGAACTGCAACCCAATGGCACGGTGAAGTACACCGTAGTTGCCACCCAGGAATAGAACGACGGAAACTGGTTTGCAGAACTCCCGGATTGAAAGTTATATTTATACTAATTCCACGGCTGATTGCCCATTTTTTGGTATCTTCAGACAAGAATATTGTACCATAAAACTACTGAGATTATGAAGACGAACATCCAATTTGTACATTCCGAAACGAGCCTATCAGCAGAACAACTAGTACAGAAAAAGTTAGACAAACTTGAAAATAAATATGACTGGATCATAGGTGCCGATGTTCTTTTCAAGGAAGAGAACGACACCAACGGAAAGGGAAAGATCTGTGCCATCGAGCTTAACCTTCCGGGTCCGCGAATCCACGCCTCCTCCAACGAGGACAGCTTTGAGGCTGCAGCAGCCGAAACCGTCAACGATCTTCAGAAGCAACTGGTGAAGCGAAAAGCGGAAATGAAAAGCTTTTAATTCAGGCACTCCCAGAATAGATTTTTAAACCCGGAATAGCTACCTCAAGTACCTTTGGTTTACTGAGGCAGCTATTCGTGGTGTTTTCACAGGATTCACGGGCCCTACGGGGATGGTAATGACATAGGAATGGCATACACATAACATACACCTGACATACACCTGCCAGACCCAAAATGTATGTTGGGTCTATGCTTTTCCTGTTTGAATTTTATGTCGGATAAAACCCGGTATTAGGGAAATTTTCAGCAGTTTTCAGATTTGATTTTCCGGAAGCCAGGGATACAAAAAAGAAAGGCTGCCCAGGGGGGCAGCCTTTTTAATTGTTATTCAGGTCAATCTAGGCGATTCTCTTGATCCGTGCTCCTATTGCCTGCAGGCGTTCGTCTATATTCTCATATCCTCTGTCTATCTGCTCAATGTTGTGAATGGTAGAGGTACCTTCCGCAGAAAGGGCTGCGATAAGAAGGGATATCCCGGCCCTGATATCGGGAGAAACCATGGTAGTAGCCTTCAGCTGTGACTTGAAATCGTGTCCAATTACAGTGGCTCTATGCGGGTCGCAAAGGATGATCTTGGCTCCCATATCTATAAGTTTATCGACAAAGAAGAGTCGGCTCTCGAACATCTTCTGATGGATAAGGACGCTGCCTCTTGCCTGGGTTGCCACAACCAGCATGATACTTAGCAGGTCGGGAGTAAATCCGGGCCAGGGCGCATCGCTGATGTTCATAATGGATCCGTCGATGAAATCCTGGACCTGATAGCCATTTTTATGTGCAGGAATGAAAATATCATCCCTT
>CBFGYW010000414.1:0-2189 GCA_965653085.1 uncultured Salinimicrobium sp. | reverse complement strand
TTCCTTTTGTTGAAGCAATGCGATCTCCATAGAGGGAGTAGACCACCGAGTCAATTTTTCTGTCAGCTATTGATTTCATCTCCACTTTCAGGGTGTGTCCCAGCTGAAATTCCTTATCTTCCGTGAGGAAATTAAAGGAAAAAGCAGGTTTTTTATCCGCAGCATTTTCTCCGCAGGAGATGAAGGCAGTTCCTAAAAACAACAGGAACAGGTAGTTGTAAAATCTCATTCTCGAAATAATTTTACAGCAAGATAATTTAACTAATTCAGTTTAGAAAATACTTGCTTTAAGTATGAAAGGTCGTATATTTGCATCGGCAAGTCCCACACAACCAGCTCCTGCTGACTCCCCCAGGGCGGGAACGCAGCAAGGGTAAGTGGTCGTAGCGGTGTGATGTGGGTAGCTTGCCTTTTTTTATTTCCGCAAGTCAAATTTTATCATTCAGAATGGATAAAATAAAACCTTCCAAAGTTGTCTTTATCACAGGAGCTTCTTCTGGAATTGGGAGGGCGATAGCAGAACATCTTCAGAATAAAGGATTCAGGGTCTACGGGACCAGCAGAAATCCACAGAATCAAAGCAAATATTCCTTTCCCCTTGTAGCTCTCGATGTTACCCGGCAGGAAACCATACAGACGGCCATAGCTCAGGTTATTTCTGAAGCAGGCAGGATTGATGTGCTCATCAACAATGCAGGGGTGGGTATTACAGGACCCATTGAAGAGACTCCCGATGAGGAGATCAAAAAGGCCTTCGACACCAATTATTTCGGCCCATTACAGGTGATTAAGTCTGTTTTGCCGCACATGCGCAGGCAGAAGAGTGGACTGGTCATCAATATCACTTCTATAGCGGGATATATGGGGCTTCCCTTCCGCGGAATCTATTCTGCCTCTAAAGGTGCCCTGGAGCTCACTACAGAGGCTTACAGGATGGAACTGAAGGATTTCAATATACATATGGTAAATGTGGCTCCCGGGGATTTTGCAACAAATATAGCCGCGGGAAGATATCACGCCCCAGTTCTTGAGGATTCTCCATACCGAAAGGCTTACGGCAACACGCTGGAGCTTATGAATCAGCACGTGGATGAAGGAAATGATCCAAAGGAAATGGCGGAGGCAATCTATAAGATCATACAGACCAAAGCTCCAAAGGGCCATTATAAAGTAGGGGAAAGGATGCAGAAATTTTCCATCGTGCTAAAGCGGGTACTACCAGATAAAATGTATGAACGCCTACTGCTTAAGCATTATAAATTGTAATTTTGAACAATAGGTTTTTCTGGAGATCCTTCAGAAAAGCCGCAAGTATAAACAACCAAACACACAACACTATGAAATTTTTTATCGATACCGCAAACTTGGATCAGATAAGGGAAGCACAGGAACTGGGAGTCCTTGATGGGGTTACCACCAATCCGTCCCTTATGGCGAAGGAAGGTATTACGGGCAGGGAAAACATTATTGCCCACTACAAGAAAATCTGTGAGATCGTAACTGGAGACGTAAGTGCCGAGGTTATTGCCACCGACCTGGAAGGGATCATTAAGGAAGGGGAGGAGCTGGCAAAGCTTCACGAGCGTATCATTGTAAAGGTTCCGATGATTAAGGACGGGGTGAAGGCCATAAAGTATTTTTCAGATAAGGGAATCAAGACAAACTGTACCCTGGTATTTTCCGCTGGGCAGGCCCTTTTGGCTGCCAAAGCGGGTGCGACCTATGTATCTCCTTTCATTGGAAGACTGGATGATATTTCCACCGATGGTTTAAATCTTATTTCTGAAATAAGGATGATCTATGATAATTACGGATTCCAGACAGAAATCCTGGCAGCTTCCGTAAGGCATACAATGCATATCATAGATTGCGCCAAGATTGGAGCCGATGTGATGACAGGACCATTGTCTGTGATCACCGGACTGCTGAACCACCCATTGACTGATATAGGATTAGAGAAATTCCTTGCAGACCATAAGAAGGGGAACTAAGCTTTCCTGTCGTATGGAAGATTATACGGATCCATCTCAGATGGATCCGTTTTTTTTATGCATCTGCGAAAAATCTGCGAGATCTGCGTAATCCGCGGGAGAATCAAACCCCATTAAAGATTAAGAAATTCCAGAATCCTGGATTCAAAATCAGGCGAGTTAATAAAAGCATCCCCAATAACAACCGTCCCCCCTTCA
>CBFGYW010000413.1:0-2189 GCA_965653085.1 uncultured Salinimicrobium sp. | reverse complement strand
CATAGTCGGAAGCATGGTTCAGATAGTCGAATACCTGGGCACTTTTCAGAAGCGCTTTCGTAGGGATACATCCCCAGTTCAGGCAAACGCCGCCCAGATTTTCCTTTTCTATAATGGCTGTTTTAAAGCCCAGTTGTGAAGCTCTGATGGCAGTCACGTAGCCTCCCGGGCCACTTCCTAAAACAATGATATCGTATTTACTCATAGTTGGAATTTTTGGAATCTAATTGAAAAGGCGAATTTACGCAATAATACCATAAATGGAAAGGAAAACCCCGTCTCCTGTATTGAAGTGGGCTCTTAACTTAAAATGGGTATAGAAAAGACCCCGGAAGAGGGGCCTTTCAAACAATTATATATTAATGGTTATAGCTGCGGAATATCCCCTTCCTGAATATCAAGTGCCTTAATTACAGAGTTGTAATCAGCAACATTGACATTCGGATTGGAGGCAAAAGCTGCAGGCACAAGGGCTACCCGGAAGACCTGGTCCTGAGTGAAGGCAGCTCCGAGTGTTCCAAGATCCAGATTCGAGTCCAGGAAGATGTTTACATCGAAAAAGGTATAGTCGTAGTTGTACTGGACGGTACCGCCATCGACATAATAGGTCTGGGGCAGCAGCCTCCATACATAAACAGGTTCCCCGTCAGCAGTTCCGTCTTCTCCGACTCTCAGGTAGACCAGCACTACATCCGATTCAAAAACTTCTGCTGAAGTGAAATCGGCATATTCGGCGAAGAGGGTATAGTCATTGGCTGCAGTGAAATCGCCTTCCACCTCAAAGACCGTCCCGATCAGGCCGTCTTCTCCTGGTTCTCCCGGAGGGCCCTGTGGGCCTGGTGTTCCCATTCCGTCGTCGGAGGAGCAGGAGCTAAGGCTGAAAAATACAAGTGTTATTAAGGAAAGTAATCTTTTCATATCAGTGGTTTTTAGGTTTAAAATCTATACTGGCCGAATTCACGCAATAGCGTTGCCCGGTCTCTGTAGGGCCGTCGTCGAATACGTGGCCCAGGTGGCTTCCGCAGTTGGAACATAGGATCTCGGTGCGGATCATCCCGAAACTCCGGTCCTGGACGTATTCTATGCTGCCTTCAATGGCATCGTCAAAGCTGGGCCAGCCGCAGCTGCTCTCGAATTTCTGGTCACTCTCGAACAATTTGGCGTCACAGGCCGCACAGCGGTACTCTCCATTTTCGAAGTGCAGGTTGAATTTGCCTGTATGCGGAGCCTCTGTACCCTTCTGCCGCAGGATCCTGTATTGCTCGTCAGTCAGCTTCTCCCGCCATTGCTCTTCGGTCCATTCTATGGGAAATCTTTGTCTCATCTCGTCTTTTTCCTAAAATTAATCAATGTGTGGAACAATAGTTTGAAAACAATAGATAATTAACAATCTTCGTGCCTCTTTTTAAGGAAAGTTTCTATTATTTTTTAAATTGTTGGGAATCAAGGTAAACGCAGAGAAATAAATTCTGTCTCCGCCCATTTGCCATTCTGAAGATTAGCCTCGGAAAAGCCGAGATCCATAATCTTGGCCAGCCAGCAACTTAAAAAATATTCGTGTATTCGTGGCTACCCCCCCCCCCCTTAATCCTTCACAAAATCCAATGCTATCCCATTGATGCAATGTCTCTTTCCTGTGGTTTCCTTTGGGCCGTCCTTGAAGATATGTCCCAGATGCCCGCCGCAATCGGCGCAGAGGACTTCTACAGCGTAATAGCCATAGCTATTGTCCTGCCTGTACACAAGATTGCTGTCATCAAAAGCCCTGTCGAAACTGGGCCAGCCGGTACCACTGTCGAATTTATGTTCGGTGCGATATAGTTCATTCCCGCAGGCAGCGCAGACAAAGGTGCCCGGTTCCTTTACGTTCAGCAGCTCACTGGTAAAGGCGCGTTCGGTACCTTTCTTCCGAAGAACCTGATATTCCTGGGCGCTTAATTCAGCTTTCCATTCCGAATCTGTTTTCTGTACAGGGAACTGCTTTGAAGAGGACTTCTGGGCATTGCTGTTGCAGCCAAGAGCCATCAGCGTAAAAACGAGGAGAATTGCTTTTTTCATGTTGCTAAGTTTAAAATACTTAGCTCAAAAATTATACCCTTAAAAAATCAAGAATACGGTCAATGACCTGCTCGTTGCCAAGGATCCTTCTGTGGCCCTGTTTTTCTGTGATCATCAGCTCCCCGTTTTCC
>CBFGYW010000412.1:0-2191 GCA_965653085.1 uncultured Salinimicrobium sp. | reverse complement strand
TTGGCAGAAAAACAGGTCCCTATTAGACACTATTTTTGATTTTATACACCTGGAAACACAGGGACCTGGGCTCGGTGACCCAGGCAGGCCTCATAAATAACCTCAATGATGGGATGGCCTGGGGCCTGTTCCCGATCCTGCTCTCGGCAAAAGGCTTCAGCCTGGAGCAGATCGGTATTGTGGTGGCCGTATATCCCGCGGTTTGGGGTCTTGGACAGCTGGTCACCGGAAAAATGGCTGATCATTATTCCAAAAAGAAGCTGCTGTTTTACGGCATGCTCCTCCAGGGTGTCGTTCTCGTCACTTTGGTCTGGGCCCAGACCATGTTCCATTTTATCGGATTAATGCTGCTACTGGGATGGGGTACTGCCATGGTCTATCCCACCTTTCTGGCCACCATTGCAGAGATCACCCATCCCAGGGACCGGGCTGGCAGCATCGGGATCTTCCGACTGTGGAGAGACCTGGGTTATGCCGTGGGTGCTGTGCTGACAGGAATAATAGCTGACCAGGTAAGTATAGAAGCCGCTATTCTGCTTGTCGGGGCCATCACCATCATCTCAGCCGGGATCATCCAATTCAGAATGCAGACCGAGAGTTTAAGGAATTCCTGACCTTGTTTCAAGGTGTATAAAATCAAAAATAGTGTCTAATAGGGACCTGTTTTTCTGCCAAATCGTAAATTTAACGTGAAAAAGCAGGCAGGAGATTCTCACATTATGGAGCCCACACCGCATTTGTAACAATAGTTACTGTCAACGGATCGAAAGCAGAATATCTTTGTAGCTGAAAATAAAGAGAAGTTGAATTTTAAAACCACTAAAAATGAAAATAAAACAATTTAAAGACGATCCCTTAGCTCATTTCTCGTATGCCATAGTAAGCAATGGAGAGATGGCGCTCATAGATCCCAGCCGGGATCCCCTGCAGTACTATAAATATGCCGAGGAACAGCACGCAAAGATAGTTGCGGTATTTGAAACCCACCCGCATGCCGATTTTGTAAGTGGCCACCTGCAGATCCATGAGGAAACCGGGGCTACCATATACGTCAGTGAAAAAGTGGGGGTGAGCTATCCGCATGAGCCTTTTGACGAAGGCCAGTCAGTAAAGATCGGCAGCATTAGCATCCGACCCCTTCATACCCCGGGACATTCTCCAGACAGTCTCACCTTTGTGGCTGAGGAAGGTAACGATACCGCATTGTTTACAGGGGATACCCTTTTTATAGGAAACGTGGGCCGTCCGGACCTTCGGGAGAAAGCGGGAAATACCACGGCTAAAAGAGTGGAACTCGCCAAAGCCATGTATCAGACCATGAGCACCAAATTTAACGAATTCATGGATTCCTCCCTGGTTTATCCGGCTCACGGAGCTGGCTCCCTTTGTGGAAAAAATATGAGTGCCTCCCCTTCCAGTACTCTGGGGGATGAGCGACTTGGCAACTGGGCCTTCCAGAGACAGACCGAGGAAGAATTCGTGGAAGAGATCCTGAAGGATCAGCCTTTCATTCCTTCCTATTTCGGATTTAACGTGGACACGAACCGTAGCGGGGCTGCCAACGTGCAGCTGGAGAAGGCTAAAGTGCCTGTACGCATTGCTGTTGAAAACCTGGAGGAAAGTATTACCGTGGTGGATGTGCGGGATGGCGAAGCCTTCAAAAAAGCCCATCTTCCCAACAGCATTAATATCATGTCCCGTTCCGAGGGAGATAAATACGAGACCTGGCTGGGAGCCATTATAGAACCCGGGGAAGCTTTTTATCTTGTGGTGAATTCCGTCGATGATATTGAAGAGATTTTGGAACGCACCGCAAAAATAGGGTATGAGAAACAGGTGAAGGCAGTGGTGACCTTAAGCGAAAAAGTATCGCTGTCCTCAGAGGACTTCGACCTGGAGGATTTCAAAAAGAATAAGGAAGATTTTACTATAGTCGATATCCGCAATGAAAGCGAACTGGCAGAAGGAAAGATCTTCGACCAGGCCATAGGCATTCCCTTGAATGAACTGAGGAACCGGGCAGATGAATTGCCTAAAGACAAACCTTTTGTGGTGCATTGCGCCGGAGGTTACCGCTCTTCCGCCGGAAGCAGTATCCTGGAGAACAAGTTCAAAGACCAGAAAGTTTTTGACCTGAGCGAAGCCATTACTGAGTTTAAATAAGGTAACTTGGAGGATAATTTTGGAAGGC
>CBFGYW010000411.1:0-2194 GCA_965653085.1 uncultured Salinimicrobium sp. | reverse complement strand
ACTTTTGAAAATTCCCACCCTGTGCCCCCACCCCGGGGACCAGAAAGAAATTATTGGGTGCCAGCTGCCTGACTTCTGCTATCAACTGTGCCTTTGTAGCTCCCACAACATACATAAGGTTTTGACCATTTTCCCAATCCCTTGAAACTTTTATCACTTTCTTGAACAGCTCCTCCTCATCCGCCTGAATGGTCTGGAAATCATAGGCACCCTCGTTGGATGTCAATGCCAGAAGGATAGTGTGCTTTTCGTCGTAAGCCAGGAAGGGTTCCACAGAGTCCTTTCCCATATAGGGAGCAACGGTAATGGAATCAAAGGCCAGGTCTTCAAAAAAAGCCTTGGCGTATCTGCCTGATGTATTTCCAATATCCCCACGCTTGGCATCGGCTATGGTGAATATTTCGGGATAGTTTTCATTAAGATAATTGATAGTCCTCTGCAGGGCTTTCCAGCCTGTCAGCCCATAAGCTTCATAAAAGGCAGTGTTGGGTTTATAGGCGATCGCAAGCTGATGGGTAGCATCGATAATTGCTTTATTGAACTCAAAGATGGGATCCTCCTGCTGCAGCAGGTGCTGCGGAATCTTTTCCAGGTCTACATCCAATCCTATACATAAAAATGATCTTTTTTGCTTAATCTGTTCTACTAGCTCCCGCTTGGTCATCAGTTATCCTTTAAAAATTAGATATAAAAAAAGCCGCCGAAATCGGCAGCTTTGGATTTAAAACACGTCTGAATTCTCCTTCAGCTTCTCTGTATTCTCTACCAGTTGCAGCTCCCTGATGATCCGCTCGATATCTCCATTGATGATATTCGACAGATCATAGAGGGTAAGGCCAATTCGGTGGTCGGTCACCCTGCCCTGTGCATAGTTGTAGGTCCTGATCTTCGCACTCCTGTCTCCACTGGAAACCATAGAGTTCCTCTTGGCAGCATCGGCTTCAAGTTTCTTCGCCAGCTCCTGCTCATAAAGCCTTGATCTCAATACTCTGAAGGCTTTTTCCTTGTTCTTATGCTGTGACTTCTGATCCTGACACTGAGCCACCAGCCCTGTTGGGATGTGAGTCAGTCGAACGGCAGAATAAGTAGTGTTCACCGACTGCCCTCCTGGTCCTGAAGAACAGAAGTAATCTATCCGCACATCCTTAGGGTCTATCTCCACATCAAATTCCTCAGCCTCGGGCAGTACCATGACCGTTGCTGCCGAAGTGTGTACCCGGCCCTGGGTCTCGGTTTGTGGAACCCGCTGTACCCGGTGTACTCCCGCCTCGAATTTCAGGGTGCCATAGACATCTTCCCCGGTTACATCAAAGATGATCTCCTTGAATCCGCCACTGGTCCCTTCACTGTAATCCACGATGTTGTGTTTCCAGCCTTTGCTTTCAATGTATTTGGTGTACATGCGGTAAAGATCCCCCGCAAAGATACTCGCCTCATCCCCTCCTGTTCCGGCGCGGATCTCCATCACCACGTTCTTGGCATCCTCAGGGTCCTTGGGCACCAGCATCATTCTGATTTTCTCTTCCAGTTTAGGAAGCGCTTCCTTGGCCTCTTCCAGCTGCATCTTCGCCATTTCGGTCATTTCAGGATCACTCCCGTCAGCAATGATCTCCTCGGCCTCCTTGATATTCTGGACAAGACTTACATATTCCTTCCGCTGGTCCATCAGGGCCTTCAGTTCCTTATACTCTTTGTTCAGTTCAATATAACGCTTCTGATCAGCAATCACCTGGGGCTGAATGATAAGATCATTTACCTCATCAAAGCGCTGCTTCACAATATTCAATTTCTCGATCATAACTCTTCCTATAATGTGGCAAATTTACGATAAAATGATGGAATTCATATAGGCCCCAAACTATCTTAAATAAAAGATTTGGAGCCTCCCTCTCAGCTCCGGGCAATCAGTTTTTTTTCGTAAGTTTATAATCATGTGGTTCCTATCCGTCACTTTTTCCTTCTACAAACAGTTCCTGTGGATCTCTCTGCTGCTGAACCTCATCCTGCTTTCCCTGGACTACGATATCACTGTGATCATCTTCATAAAACTCTGCTTTGCCGTGGGAATCTGGGGCTGGTATAAAACCGAAGGCAGATCGGCACTGGTCTTCTTCCACAACTTCCGGATAAATGCCTCGAAGCTTCTGCTTACCTGCCTATTCTACGACCTGCTGATTGTCCTTCTCACCCTCCT
>CBFGYW010000410.1:0-2200 GCA_965653085.1 uncultured Salinimicrobium sp. | reverse complement strand
GAAAGCCATAGAAGCGGGTATCCCGAAACTCCGCATAGAAGAGGCCGCAGCCATAAAACAGGCGCGTATCGACAGTGGGCAGGATATCATAGTTGGGGTGAATAAGTACCGCCTGGAAAAAGAAGAGCCCCTTTTGACCCTGGAGGTGGACAACCAGACGGTGCGCAGGCAGCAGATGCAAAGGCTTGCCAGCATAAGGGAAAATAGAAATGAGGCAGAGGTACAGTCGGCCCTGCAGAAACTGACGGCAGCGGCCCGCAGCAAAGAAGAAAATTTACTAGCTTTAGCCGTAGAAGCCGCAAGACAACGGGCCACGCTGGGAGAGATCAGCAATGCCCTGGAGGAGGTCTACGGCAGGTATAAAGCAAAGATCCAATCCTTTAACGGCGTGTATTCAAGAGAGATAAAAGAAGATCCATCCTTTCAGAAAGCCAGGGAACTGGCCAACTATTTTTCAGAAAAAGAAGGTAGGAGACCCCGTATTATGGTCGCCAAGATGGGCCAGGACGGACACGACCGCGGTGCCAAGGTAGTAGCCACAGGCTATGCCGATGTGGGCTTTGATGTGGATATAGGTCCGCTCTTCCAGACCCCCGCAGAGGCCGCAAAACAGGCCGTAGAGAACGATGTACACATATTGGGAGTCTCCTCCCTGGCAGCAGGCCATAAGACCCTGGTTCCACAGGTCATTGAGGAGTTGAAGAACTACGGCCGGGAAGACATTATGGTAATTGTGGGCGGGGTGATCCCTTCGCAGGACTACCAGTACCTTTTCGACGCAGGCGCCGTCGCAGTCTTTGGTCCGGGAACAAAGATCAGCGAGGCAGCCATTCAGCTGCTGGAGATCCTGATTGATGAATAAAGCAGCAAACCTATTAACCAACTATCCGCACAATGAACTACAATAAAAAAATGCTCCGCGACGACGCCCTGAAGGGAAAGACCATCGTGGTTACCGGAGGTGGCAGTGGACTGGGAATGGCTATGACGCGTTATTTCCTGGAACTGGGGGCGCAGGTGGTCATCACCTCCCGAAACCTTGAAAAGCTGCAGCAAACAGCCCGGGAACTCGAGGAGAAGACCGGCGGAAGCTGTCTTCCGGTGCAATGCGACGTGCGGCATTACGAGCAGGTGGAAGCGATGCTGCAGAAGACCCTGGAAACCTTCGGCAGCGTGGATGTGCTGCTGAACAACGCTGCCGGGAACTTCATCTCCCCCACCGAGCGGCTCAGTGCCAATGCCTTTGATACCATCATTGACATCGTGCTGAAAGGCAGCAAGAACTGCACCCTGGCCTTCGGAAAACACTGGATAGATACCCAGAAAAAGAACAAGGTGATCCTGAACATCGTGACCACCTACGCCTGGACCGGATCGGCCTATGTGGTACCCAGTGCCACCGCCAAGGCAGGCGTTCTGGCAATGACCCGCTCCCTCGCCGTGGAATGGGCAAAATACGGGATCCGTTCCAACGCCATCGCCCCCGGCCCCTTCCCCACCAAAGGAGCCTGGGACCGATTATTGCCTGGAGACCTGAAGGAAAAATTCGATCTCTCCAAGAAGGTACCCCTGCAACGGGTAGGAGAACATCAGGAACTGGCAAACCTTGCCGCTTACCTGGTTTCCGATTTTTCAGCTTATGTGAACGGCGAAGTCATCACCCTTGACGGGGGAGAATGGCTCAAAGGCGCCGGCCAATTCAATCTCCTGGAGCAGATCCCCGAGGAGATGTGGGATATGCTGGAGGCGATGATAAAGGCGAAGAAGGGGCAATGAATTTGATGAAACGCGGCTAGCTGGGCGAGATCTTCAGATCTCGCCCTTTTCGGGCGCCAATCTTCAGATTGGCAAGGCTTCCTGGGGCAACGAATAATTAGCTGGGTGTACAAATGACTGTGATCTGAAGATCACACGCAGCGAACCTGACAGATTATTTTAACGTAATTTGCAGGGCTCGATCTTCAGATCTCGCCCTTTTTGGGCGCCAATCTTCAGATTGGCAAGGCTTCTTGGGGCCACGCTAATTGCGCTGGCGTACAAATGACTGGGATCTGAAGATCCTAGCCCGGATGGCGCTGTGATCTGAAGATCACACGCAGCGGGAAATTCCGATTCCAAATATCTGCGGTAAAATCTGCGAAATCCGCGTAATCTGCGGGCAGCCCACCCCTAAAATTCTTGTTAACAAATTAGCTTTTTA
>CBFGYW010000409.1:0-2206 GCA_965653085.1 uncultured Salinimicrobium sp. | reverse complement strand
CTCCCGGGTACATATCTTCGCTGTAGTAGAGGTAACGGCCGTCTGCAGAGACGCTGGGTTCATTAACGTCCTGCTGGTCGTTCTTCCTTTCGGTAAGCTGGAGCCCGGCCTTGCCGCCAATATGGTACTGCCACATTTCCCCGGCGCCCAAAGAACGTCCTGAGGTGAAGTGTTTTCTTGCGATGATGGAATTCCCATCAGCAGACCATACAGCGTTGTTCAGCAGCCTGAAATCTTCTTTTGTCAACTGCCAGGCGTTGCTGCCATCGCGGTCCATGATCCAGATGTTATCGCCTCCACCGGCGTCACTGGTAAAGGAGATCCTTTTGCCATCGGGACTGAAGCGGGGCTGCACTTCAAAAGGCATTCCGCTTCTCAGAGCTGTTGCCTTTCCTCCCGAAATGGGCATGGTATAGATGTCTCCCAGAAGGTCGAAAACAATGGTTTTCCCATCGGGGCTCACGTCGAGGTTCATCCAGGTGCCCTCATCGGTGTTCAGCGGGACCTCGTTGACCTTCCAATCTTCGGAATAAGGATCGGAAACATCCCATTTATCTGCTTTTTTCTCTTTTTCCTGAGCAAGTAGAACGGGGGAAGACATTATCAGGAGTAATGCCAGTAGGGGATTTTTGAACATGTAGAATTTATTTAGAAAAGGCTAAAGATACAGATTATATTATCTTGCCGAAATTCAAATTTCCCTGCTGCCTTTTCTGTCAGCGTCCCCATTTACCGCAGGCTAAATTTTTTAAAAACTCACCTTCACCCTATGCTCCCTATCCAGTTCCCGCATATCTGAGGGATTCGACTTTTTAAACACCAGAACCCCTTTTCCCGAAGCCGGGGCTTCAAATTCCATAGTTGCCTTGAAATCCACCCACTCCTCAGTCATCCATTCCCCCTGGGCGGCGGCAATGGCTACGGCAATTTCATCTCCATCTGCATCAAGGAGCCGAACGGGGAAATCTCCTTCAAAAAACCAGGTGCCGCGTGCCTTCCCGCTTATCTGCAGGGGTGAAGTTATAAGGGATTCCGGCTGCGGGGATTCCACCTGGATAAGGTCTTCGATCGCAACTTCCTCCATTTCTTTCACGGAGTCAGTGATAATATCTTTGGTGATCTGATCGGGTTCCGGAGGGGCGGCATTCTCGGTTTCGTTCTTGCAGGATGCAAAGATCAATGCGAAAGCGAGTAGGGGGAGATAGAAATAAAGGCGGTTGGTCTTCATCTTGTTTTAAATTTAGATTCCGATAATTAATCTTCGTTTATGGGAATGCTGAGCATCGGAATATTGATCTTCTTGAGCAGCTCCACCGAAACGCTTTCAGAAAGCAGGTTGTAAAGGAATCCGTGCTTATGGGTGCCCACCACCAGCAGGTCGATATTCAGCTTTTCAGCCTCCTCCAGCACGGCATCTACCGTGGACCCCTGAATGGTCAAGGCTTCCGAGTTTATTTCTTCATCAAAGAAGGCCTCCCTCAGAGATTGCAGGGTCTTGTGTTCTTCCTTCAGGTCTTCTGCCTTCATATCGCGAATGTATTGCGGGCCGGTGACCATCCCTACAAAATCGGGATCGGGTTCGGCGACATGAACTATCCAAACTTTTGATCCGTAGGTGGAGGCCAGGCTTTCGGCGAAACTGAGGAGGTCCCCCACCGAATCGTTGAAATCCACCGCTACCATAATGTTCTTTAGTTCCATCATAACTGTTTTCTTTTTTTGATTTTGATTAATATCCTTTTGCAACCTCTACCGTATTTCCTAGAGGCTGGTCATTTTGCAGTCTTCTGTAATTCTCCAGCACCTGCCCAACCACCGAGGCCGGTCTGGACACACTCGCTATATGAGGCGTGACGTGTACTTTGGGATGTTCCCAGAATGGATGGTCTTCCGGCAGGGGTTCTGTTCTGAAAACATCCAGGGCGGCACCAGATAAATGTCCATTGTCGAGATATTCCAGAAGATCTTTTTCCACCAGATGCTTTCCGCGCGCTACATTGATGACGAAGGCGTTCCGGGGAAGTTTGGAGAAAAGGTCTTTATTCAGGATGTTTTCCGTTACCGGAGTAAGGGGAAGCAGGCAGACCAGGATATGGATTTCTGAAAGAAAAGCTTCCAGTTCTTCCTTTCCTGAAAATATCCCGAAGTCCCTGTTGCTTCTCTGGGTCCGGGCCCAGCCAATGACGTTGAATCCTGCTGACTTCAG
>CBFGYW010000408.1:0-2210 GCA_965653085.1 uncultured Salinimicrobium sp. | reverse complement strand
AGAAGAAAAAGGAGTACCAGCATTTTAAGGAGCTGCTGGAATATGAACTGCCGGTGGTGCTTTACGACCGAATCAATTTTGACCTTCCGGTGGATAAGATCGGGGTGGATGATAAAAACAGTATTGAGGAGGCTGTCCAGCTGATGCATCGTAACGGACTGGAGAAGATAGGACTCGTAAGTGCCATTCAGAACCTGGATGTGGGGGTGCAGCGAATGGAGGGGTACAGAAAAGCCTTACAGGATTCAGGCCTTAAAGGTTATGTAGCCAACCAGGAGGAAGTGGAGTCTTTGCGGAAGAAGATCCAGGAACTGCTGGAGGCGGGGGTTCAGGGAATCGTGAGTACCGATATAGTTAGTACCCTGCTGACTTCCAGGGTTGCTTATGAAAAGGGATTAAGGATCCCTGAGGACCTGAAGCTGATTGGTTATGTAAATGAAGATGTGGCGCCATATCTCTCGCCTTCGCTGAGTTATATTGACCAGCACCCAAGGAAAATAGGGGAGGCGGCTATAAATTTCCTGTTCGAGCGGATCAATTCCAATGGAAAAAAGGCAGAACCTGTTAAGCAGGTCTTAAAAACTGAAATGGTACATCTGGATTCCACTAGGTTTTAGTCACTTAGGGTAATAATTATCCTATTTTGAAAAATTCAGCTTTAAGAAGATATTAGGAATTTACTTTTTCTTAAATTATATCTTTGAGGACTTTACAACCCAAGAAAAAATAAATGAACAGTCAACAACTGGAATTGCTTCGTTCATCTACAATATTAGTTACCGGAGGAGCAGGCTTTATAGGCTCCAATCTATGTGAAGCTTTATTGGAAGCAGGGAGTTCTGTAGTGTGCATGGATAATTTTGCCACCGGGAAAAAGGAAAATATTTCAGAATTTTTAAGTCATCCCAATTTTACCTTCATCGAAGGGGATATCCGCAGTCTCGAGGACTGCAGAAAAGCGGTTGAAGGTGCTCACTATGTGCTTCATCAGGCTGCCTTGGGTTCTGTGCCCCGCTCCATTAATGATCCCATTACCAGCAATGATGTCAATGTCTCAGGATTCCTGAATATTCTCGTTGCTTCCAGGGATGCCAATGTCAAGAGGTTTGTATACGCCGCCAGTTCTTCCACTTATGGGGATTCCGAGGCTTTGCCAAAGGTGGAGGATACGATAGGGAAGCCGCTATCCCCTTATGCCATCACCAAATACGTCAACGAATTATATGCGGATATCTTCAACAAAACCTATGGCATGGATACCATCGGGTTGAGATATTTCAATGTTTTCGGCAGGAGGCAGGACCCTAATGGAGCCTATGCTGCGGTGATTCCCAAATTTGTGATGCAGTTCATGAAGCACGAGAGTCCGGTGATCAATGGAGACGGTACCTATTCCAGGGACTTTACCTATATTGACAACGTGGTCCAGATGAATCTGCTCGCGATAACCACTTATAATGAAGATGCCCTTAACGAAGTCTATAACACTGCTGTGGGGGACAGAACTACTCTGGTGCAGCTGACACAGCTTCTGAAGAAGTATCTCTCGGAATACGACCCTGAAATTGCGAAGGTGGAAGTGAAGCACGGGCCGAATAGAATGGGAGACATTCCGCATTCTCTGGCTTCTGTAGAAAAGGCGAGGGAGCTTTTAGGGTATGACCCAAAATTCAATATTGAAAAAGGATTAAGAGAGGCTGTAACCTGGTATTGGAACAACCTCTAATTTAAAGTTATAAATAAATGAGTAAGAATATAAGAATTGCTGTTATTGGTCTGGGATATGTAGGATTGCCTCTGGCCAGGTTGTTTGCAACAAAATATCCTGTGGTGGGATTCGATATAAACCAGAAGAGGGTGCAGGAGCTACGGCAGGGGAATGACCTTACCCTGGAAGTGGAGGATGATGTCCTTAAACAGGTATTGGTCGATGCTCCTTCCTCTGATAATGGATTGTACTGTTCCACTGATCTTAAAGATATCGAAGACTGTAATTATTACGTCATTACGGTACCTACTCCTGTGGATAAAAATAATCGCCCCGATCTTACTCCGCTTTACAAGAGCAGTGAGACTGTCGGGAAAGTATTAAAGAAAGGGGATATTGTCATTTATGAATCCACAGTCTATCCGGGAGTCACGGAAGAGGAATGTATTCCTGTTCTTGAAAAAGTGAGCGGACTGAAGTTTAATAAAGATTTCTTCGCTGG
>CBFGYW010000407.1:0-2211 GCA_965653085.1 uncultured Salinimicrobium sp. | reverse complement strand
CCTTCAGCTTCATCCGCTTGCATTCCTCCATAAAAAAGGTCACCTGCTTGATGTCGTTCATGTTGTTTGAAAGCACCGCTGCCATATATTCTGCTGGATAGTGGGCCTTCAGATAGGCTGTCTGGTATGCAATCCAGGCGTAACAGGTGGAGTGGGATTTGTTAAAGGCGTAGGCAGCGAAAGCTTCCCAGTCCTTCCAGACTTTCTCCAGAATCTCCCGCGGATGTCCTTTGGCTTCGCCTCCATCGAGGAACTTAGGTTTCAGCTGCTCCAGCAGGGCGAAGATCTTTTTCCCCATCGCCTTCCGAAGCACGTCTGCCTCACCTTTAGTAAAGCCAGCCAGCTTTTGCGACAGCAGCATCACCTGCTCCTGGTAGACCGTGATTCCGTAGGTTTCTTTCAGATATTCCTCCATCCCCGGAAGGTCATAGGTAATTTCCTCGGCTCCGTGCTTTCTGGCAATAAAGCTGGGGATATATTCCATTGGGCCCGGGCGGTAGAGGGCATTCATCGCAATAAGGTCATCAAACACTGTTGGCTTGAGATCCTTCATATGCTTCTGCATCCCAGGCGATTCGTACTGGAAGATCCCAACGGTTTCTCCGCGTTGGAAAAGTTCGTACGTGAGCTGGTCATCCAGCGGAATATTGTCAATGTCTATATCCAGATCGTGCCTGCCCTTAACTATCTTGATGGTGTCCTTGATAAGGGTGAGGGTCTTCAGACCCAGGAAATCCATCTTCAGCAGGCCCGCACTCTCCACCACCGAGTTATCGAACTGGGTGACATACAGATCGGAATCCTTGGCTACGGAAACGGGAACGAAGTTGGTGATATCGCTGGGGGTGATGATGACCCCGCAGGCGTGGATCCCTGTATTCCTAACGGAACCTTCCAGCACCCGGGCCTGGTTCACTGTCTGGGCCTCCAGGTCCTCCCCTTCAGAAATGTTTAAAAGCTCGTTTATTTTCTCCAGATCGTCAGCACGGAATTTCTGCTTCAGCTCCTTCTCATCGACTCCGAAGATCTTCCCGAGCTTCGCCATGTTGGGCACCAGCTTGGAGATCCTGTCGGCATCGTGAAGCGGAAGGTCTAGCACCCTGGCGGTATCCCTGATAGCCGACTTGGCTGCCATGGTACCGTAGGTGATGATCTGGGCAACCTGGTTAGCACCGTATTTCCTGATCACGTAGTCCATTACCCTGCTTCTGCCCTCATCGTCGAAGTCAATATCAATATCGGGCATGCTCACCCTGTCAGGATTCAGGAAACGCTCAAACAGCAGGTCGTATTTGATGGGATCGATGTTGGTGATCCAGAGGCAGTAGGCCACTGCACTTCCTGCAGCAGAACCCCTTCCGGGACCTACGGAAACATCCATTTTACGCGCTTCCCTGATGAAATCCTCCACGATGAGGAAGTAACCAGGGTATCCTGTTTTTTCGATGACAGAGAGCTCGAAATCAAGCCGTTCCTTTATGGCTTCGGTGAGTTCTTCGCCATAGCGGATCTTCGCACCGCGGTAGGTGATATGTCTTAAATAAGCATTCTCTCCCCGCTTTCCACCATCAATGGCATCTTCGGGGTGTATGAACTCTTCCGGAATATTAAAAGCAGGCAATAATACATCCCGCGCAAGCTCGTACGGCTGGATCTTGTCCACGACCTCCTGCACGTTGGATATAGCCTGCGGCAGGTCCTTGAAGAGGGCCTTCATCTCCTCGTCGCTCTTGAAGTAGTATTGGTTGTTGGGAAGTCCGTAGCGATAGCCACGGCCCCTGCCTATAGGAGTGGCCTGCTTCTCCCCGTCCTTCACACACAGCAGGATATCGTGGGCGTTGGCATCCTCCTGTTCGCAGTAATAGGTATTGTTGGTAGCGACGATCTTCACCCCGTGCTTCTCTGCAAGCTGCAACAGCACCATATTCACCCGGTTCTCGTCCTCCTGGTCGTGGCGCATCAGCTCCACGTAAAGGTCTTCGCCGAACTGTTCCTTCCACCACAGCAAAGCTTCTTCAGCCTGATTTTCACCCACGTTCAGGATCTTGCCAGGAACTTCTCCGTAGAGGTTTCCGGTAAGTACAATGATATCTTCCTTGTATTTCTGAATGACCTCCCTATCGATCCGCGGTACATAATAGAATCCTTCGGTATAAGCGATGGAAGACATCTTGGCGAGGTTGTGGTACCCGTTCTTGTTCTTTGCAAGCA
>CBFGYW010000406.1:0-2211 GCA_965653085.1 uncultured Salinimicrobium sp. | reverse complement strand
GACAAAGCTGCAATATAAGATCGACAACGCGAGCCTTGGGAAGGAAGAAAAGGATTTCCTGCGGCTGAACCTGGAATGGCTGCTCTCTGATGAGAGCGAACCGGAATACCTGGAAAAACTCAACCAGCGTGCCGATGTTTTTCTTGCTGCCTATCCCGAAAGTGAATATGAAGGTTTCGTGAGACAGGAGCTGCGGTATAAATATACACCTTCTGACTGGGGCCTTGGAATGGAATTCTTTGGAGGTTATGGGCTGTTCAGCGGTGAACTTTCAGATGCCTTTACCAATCCCATTGCCATCGGGTTGAGTATCGACGGGGAATACAAGAAATTCACGCTAAATCTCAGGATGGCACTCCTTCCGGGGAAAACAGCAGAGGAATTGTCCAACAGGCGGGGTGACGTGTGGGCAAAGGACGAACCTACCAATGGTGCGCTGGGGGAGATGACCCTGGGTTATGCCTTACTGGAAACCGGCAAGATCAAGTTTTCTCCTTTTGCGGGTATAGGGATTGCTGAAATTACGGCGCCTGAGGAAGATCTGGAAGAGAATCCGGGGCTTGAACGCTTAGCGGTTGGGTCAGATGTTGCCTACAGTCTTGGTGCCAACCTGGATTTCAAACTGGGCTGGAAAACCGGGGAGATCGTGAAGAACGAGAAGACCTACTATTTCATCAGGCTGCGCTACGCCTATGTGATGCCACAGTTTTCTGGATATCCGCAGGGGAATATGCACACCTTCAGCATTGGGCTGGGTGGTATTTTCCGGGGAGTGAAGCGGGAATTATAAACCCTCGCTTCGTTAACGAACTAATTTGCGAATTCCCTAACTTTGCGCTTCTTAATGAAGTACTATGTCTGAAGAAAAAAAGTCTCTAAATTTTATAGAACAGCTGATCAGTGACGATCTAAAGGGCGGATTTCCTGCCTCGGAACTGCAATTCAGATTTCCACCCGAGCCGAACGGTTACCTGCACATAGGCCACGCCAAGGCCATCTGCCTAAACTTCGGACTCGGATTAAAATACAATGCTCCCGTCAACCTCAGGTTTGACGATACCAATCCCATCAAGGAGGAACAGGAGTTCGTCGACTCCATCAAGGAAGATGTACAATGGCTTGGTTTCAACTGGGCCAAAGAATGTTATGCTTCCGATTATTTTCAGCAGCTCTATGACTGGGCGGTGCAGATGATCAGGGACGGATATGCTTATGTCGACAGTCAGGCTTCCGCAGCTATTGCCGAGCAGAAGGGGACTCCGACCCAGCCGGGGAAAGAAAGCCCTTACAGAAATCGTTCGGTGGAGGAGAATCTCGAGCTGTTTGAGAAGATGAAGAACGGCGAGACTGCCGAGGGGGAACACGTGCTGAGGGCGAAGATCGATATGACTTCCAGCAATATGCTGATGCGCGACCCTGTGATGTACCGCAGCCTGCATAAAAAGCACCACCGCACCGGGAACGACTGGATGATCTACCCGATGTATGACTGGGCGCACGGCGAGAGCGATTATGTGGAGGGGGTGTCGCATTCCTTCTGTACGCTGGAGTTTGTGATGCACAGGGAGCTTTATAACTGGTTTTTGGACCGGGTTTACACTCCGGGGGATACCAGGCCTGTCCAGACGGAATTCGCGCGCTTAAATCTCAGCTATACGATCATGAGCAAGAGGAAGCTGGCGGAACTTGTTCAGAAGGGCATAGTGGCTTCCTGGGATGATCCCCGCATGCCTACCATTTCAGGATTGAGAAGGAGAGGTTATACGCCTGCGTCCATTCGTAAATTCGCTGAGACCATAGGGGTTGCGAAGCGGGAGAACGTAATCGATGTGTCGCTTCTGGAATTCTGTATTCGCGAAGATCTCAATAAAACCGCGCCTCGGGTGATGGCAGTGCTGGATCCTGTGAAGGTGGTCATAACCAATTATCCCGAAGGGGAGGAGGAATGGCTGGAGGCTGAGAACAATCCTGAGGACGAATCGGCAGGTTTCAGGAAGCTTCCTTTTTCGAGGGAGATCCTCATTGAGAGGGAGGACTTCAAGGAGGAGGCCAACAGGAAATTCTTCAGGCTGAGTATTGGAAAGGAAGTCCGATTGAAGAACGCTTACATCATCCAGGCCGAATCGGTGGTGAAGGATGAGAATGGCGAGATCATTGAGATTCACTGTACTTACGACCCAAAGAGCCGTAGCGGAAGCGGGACCGAAGAGT
>CBFGYW010000405.1:0-2211 GCA_965653085.1 uncultured Salinimicrobium sp. | reverse complement strand
TCCCTGTTCTCTGAAGAGGAGAAGAATTCCATCACGCTCTGCGCGATCCTTTCACCTATCTCTTCCACGGCCTCGAGTTCGCTTTCTGAAGCTTCCATCAGGGCATCTATGCTTTTGAAATGACGCGCGAGTTTCTTGGCAACGGTTTCCCCCACATAGCGGATTCCGAGGGCGAAAAGTACACGCTCGAAGGGGATTTCCTTGGATTTTTCGATTCCCTTGATAAGGTTATCAGCCGATTTCTCTGCCATCCGCTCCAGGGGCAGGATCTGTTCTTTTTTCAGTTCATAGAGGTCGGCGTAATTCCCGATCAGCCCGTTGTTTACAAAAAGGGCTACCGTTTCGCCACCCAGGCCTTCGATATCCATTGATTTTCTGGATATGAAATGCTGAATTCGACCAATGATCTGTGGTGGGCAGCCGTTGTAGTTGGGGCAATAATGCTGCGCCTCGCCCTCGTTTCTCACGAGCTCTGCTTCGCATTCGGGGCAGTGGGTGATGTATTCAGTGGGTTCGGAACTGGGGTCTCTCTTGGTGAAATCAACCCCGATTATCTTCGGAATTATTTCTCCGCCTTTTTCCACGTATACTTCATCCCCCTCACGGATATCAAGTTTCTCAATCTGATCGGCATTGTGGAGCGAGGCCCTTTTCACCACCGTTCCGCCTAATTGTACAGGTTTCAGATTGGCTACGGGGGTGATGGCGCCGGTTCTTCCCACCTGATAGGTGATCTTTTTGAGCTGGGTGGAAACCTGTTCGGCCTTGAATTTATAGGCTATGGCCCAACGGGGGGCCTTGGCGGTATTCCCCAGTTCCTCCTGCTGGTGCAGATCGTTCACCTTCACTACCACCCCATCGGTTTCGTAGGGCATATCGTGACGGTGCAGATCCCAGTAATTTACAAACTGGAGCACCTCGTCAATGTTTTTTGCTAGTTTGGCTTCGGGCGGAACTTTAAAGCCCCATTTGCGGGCCTTTTCAAGGGTTTCGTGCTGAGACTGGATATTCAGGTTATTCCCTACGATCCCGTACACCAGGCAGTCCAATGAGCGCTTTGCCACCTCCCCGCTGTCCTGCAGCTTTAAACTTCCAGAAGCGGTGTTCCTGGGGTTGGCATAAGGCTCTTCCCCCGCTTCCACCCTTGCGGCGTTGAGATGGGCAAAACCCTCGTGCGGAAGGACTATTTCCCCGCGGATATCAAACTTTTCAGGATAATCCCCCTTCAATTTAAGCGGAACGGACCTGATGGTCCTCACGTTATTGGTGACGTCATCACCCTGGAATCCGTCGCCCCGGGTAACTGCCCTTACAAAGACTCCGTTCTCGTAGCTCAGGCTTATGGAGGCCCCGTCGTATTTTAGTTCGCAGGTATAATTCACCTCGCCATCCACCTGTTTCTTGATGCGTTTTTCCCAATCCTCAAGATCTTCCTTTGAATAGGAATTCGCAAGGGAATACATCCGGTATTCGTGCACCACCGTATTGAAATTCTTGGTCACCGCGCCGCCTACCCTGAGGGTCGGGGAATTGGGGTCGTGAAATTCAGGATGTTTCTCCTCGAGGGCCTGCAGCTCCTCCAACATCTTGTCGAAATCATAGTCGGAGATCTCGGGTTTGTCCAGCACATAATAATTGTGGTTGTGCCGGTGAAGTTCTTCCCGAAGCTGCTTTATTTTTTCTTCTATGTTCATAAAAGTTCGAGTCTTTGGTTCTTATAGGAGATCCCTGAAGGGCCGCCCGCGATGGTGATTTGTATTTCGAAATCTGCTGCCAGGGCAGGGTCATCGGAGGGAAACCAGCTTTTTTTCTCTTTGTTGACTATAATAAAAAGGCCCTGGTCATCTCCAGTGGCGCAGAAGACCTCGTAGTCTCCAGTAAATTTATTCAGATCAAAGTTCCGGTGAAGGAATTCGAAAGCTGCCTTTACTTCTGAGGTAGCGAGGCCAATTTCACTGATTCCCAGAATATCGTCGGAAGAAAAGTTTTCGGACTCTGAAGGGACCCAGTGTCTGCGGGAAATAAACTCCAGGATGTTATGGCCTGCGTCATAAAAGTAAACCGACCTGGCATTCCAGTTGGGGAAGTCGACAATCTCTTTCTGCCCGTCCTTCAGGATGGCGATGCGGGATTTTAACCACTGAAGCGCCTGTTCCTCCCGGAAGGCAGGAATATGGAAAGCAATATGATAGGACTTGGCATTTTCCTGAA
>CBFGYW010000404.1:0-2217 GCA_965653085.1 uncultured Salinimicrobium sp. | reverse complement strand
CTGCAAAGAAGAAGGGTGTGCAGGTGCACCTGCCCGTAGACGCGGTGATAGCCGACAGCTTTTCTGAATCTGCAAATACCAGGGTGGTGAAAGTTGAAGAGATCCCGGACGGATGGATGGGACTGGACATAGGTCCCGAAAGTATTGAAAACTTCGGTAAGGTCCTGAAAGAGTCGAAGACCATTCTGTGGAACGGCCCAATGGGGGTGTTTGAGATGGAAGTTTTTGCCAAAGGAACCATAGCTGTGGGCGAACAGGTTGCCAGGGCCACCAGGGCCGGTGCCTTCTCGCTCGTGGGCGGGGGTGACTCGGTGGCGGCAGTAAAACAGTTCGGACTCGAAGACGAGGTAAGCTACGTATCCACAGGGGGTGGAGCCATGCTGGAGATGCTCGAAGGACAAATTTTACCAGGAATTCAGGCTATAGACAGTTAAAGAGGTACGGTAATTGATGACCCGAAGTGCCTTAGTATATAAACGAAAACTTATATAATGAGAAAAATTTTTCCCTTTGTAATGCTTCTGTTGTCGGTTGGTGCCTTTGCCCAGGGCACAAAGCAAAAGGCACAGCAGAAGAAAAAAGAAGTTTCGCGGATTGACACTATTAAGGTAGCGCAAAAAGATCCTATCCTCCTGCTGGATGAAGACGATGTTGAATTTGTCAATAAAGTTGCCATTGAAGATTTCCTGAAGGATTCCCTGGTTTTCGACCTGCTGGATCACCCCGAGGCCGCAAGAATGGATTCCATCTGGCAGCGGGAACTGATGAAATCTAGCCTCTACAACAAGCATAAAGGACAGTTCCTGGACCAGGAATACAACGAAGTCACCTTCCGCGACCTTCCTACCGATACTCTCAAGAAACGGCTGCAATTACTCAACGCCAGGACACCCTTCAGTATAGAGTACAATCCCCAGCTGGAGAATGTGATAAAATCTTACCTGAAAAGGAACAAGAAATCGATGGAGAAGCTGATGGCCCTCAGCACCTATTACTTCCCATTGTTTGAACAGAAACTCGACACCTACAATATTCCCCTGGAAATAAAATATTTGGCCATTGTGGAATCCGCCCTGAACCCCCGCGCCAAGTCGAGGGTGGGAGCCACGGGCCTCTGGCAGTTTATGTATGCCACAGGGAAAATGCACGGATTGGACGTAAGTTCCTACGTTGACGAAAGAATGGACCCGGTGAGGTCAACCGAGGCAGCTGCAAAGTACCTGTCAACGCTCTACAAGGTCTTCGGTGACTGGAACCTGGTGCTTGCCTCTTACAATTCTGGCCCCGGTAATGTTTCCAAAGCTATCAGAAGAAGCGGCGGCAAGACCGATTACTGGAGTCTGCGCCCTTACCTGCCTCGCGAAACAGCGGGTTATGTACCAGCTTTCCTGGCCACCCTTTATCTCTTTGAGTACGCCGAGCAACACGGATTTCAACCCCCGAGGGCAGAAGTGGCCTATATAGAAACCGACACCCTGAAGCCGAAAAGGACTCTGACTTTCGACCAGATCTCTGAGGTGACCGGTGTAGATAAGGAAGTGCTGCAGTTTCTGAATCCGAGCTACAAACTTGACGTCATTCCCTATGTGCCCCAGGAGTCTTATTCGCTGAGGCTTCCAAGAGATAAATCCGGACTTTTTGTACAAAATGAAGAAGCCATCTATGCCTATACCCAATCAGAGGCGGCGAAGAAGGATAAAAAGCTTTCCACGATGCTTGAAGGCCAGGAGCGCATCACCTATAGGGTGAAACGCGGAGATTTTCTGGGAAGGATAGCTGAAAAATATGGAGTAAATGTCTCCAACCTGAAAAAATGGAACAATCTTCGCGGTAATAAATTGCGGATCGGTCAGAGCCTTGTGATCTATTCCGACGCTTCTGTTGCTTCTTCAGAAGGAAATTCAGGCAGAGGTGGCGGAGATGCAAAGGTATATACCGTGGAGCGTGGGGATTCCCTGTGGAGCATATCCCGCAAGTTTCCGGGGCTTACCGTACAACAGCTGCGATCGTGGAACAATATGAATACCAACAAACTAAAACCCGGAATGAAAATTAAGGTTTCCGAGGGATAATAAAACCATTATGAAGAAAATTCTGATCTTACTGATAAGCACAATGGGGCTGGTGGCCTGTGGAGACAGTTCCAAGGAAGAAAAGAGGATACTTACCGATTCCTCCGGAAACATCAACAACTTATCGGTGATCCTGGAGCAGGAA
>CBFGYW010000403.1:0-2221 GCA_965653085.1 uncultured Salinimicrobium sp. | reverse complement strand
AATTTCCCATAAACACTACTTCCGGAAGTTCTCCCGAAGCCAGAATGGCCTCATTGGAAGCCCGGTATTTCTGAAGATTGGGCCAGTCCTGCGACAGGTCCTGGGTTACGGAAGGAGTGAGGCTGATCATACTTAGGAAGAGGAATAGTTTTTTCATGGTTCTAAAATTTTCTGATGGCTTCAGGCCGAATATCAAATATTGGAATATTTTTAGATATAATGAATTTATGACTTAAAATTCCTCTCACACCTCCACCATTCCCAAGTACCTGCTGTTCGTCCTAACCTCCCTATCCTCAGTCACGAAGGCTGCGTACAGGTGATACTGCCCTGCCGGGTTTCCTGAAAGGGGGAGGGTATCACTGCCCGCAAGTCGTTTTGCTCCCGAAAGTTCGTACACCGGATATTTCGCCTGAATATTATAAGCCAGCATCATGACCCTGTCGCGCTGGGAAGCTTTGGGCCCGACTTCGGTGCTCCAGCTGAAGATAATGTTGCCGTCTGGATTTAAATGTGCCTCCAGGCTCTCAGGCAGGGCCAGGCTGCCGGAGCTCACCTGCACCAGGGAAGGCTCCACATAGGAATCGTAGCCCAGGCGCTGCAGCGCATTTTGGAAGATCAGTGATTTGGCTGCGTTGGCGCCCGTTGCGGTTTCGCTGTAGGCCCTGAAACCCTGCCGAAGGAACTCCGTCAGCGGTTTCACCCAGGCCTGCACGATCCTGAAAAGATGCCGATTCAGCAGCTCCCCTTCCGTAGGGGGTGCCTTACGCAGGGGCCGCTTCCGCAACAGGTTTTTTCCGTTGCGGGTATAAGCGACCATTTCGCCTATTTTTCCTGAAAGGTATCCGTTTTTTATTGTTGCCATAATTCAATTTTTTTGGAAATCTATAGTTCCCTGCACCTGAAATAAAAATACATCAGAAAAGCAATAGATCTTAAATAAGGGTTAAGGTTGCCGATGCTTGCCGAGGGATGCCAATCATGAATATTAATTTTAATGATGGCAGATTCCTCACAATTCAAAGTCGAATAGCCTGAAACACTCCGGAAGGAGTGGCACCTTTGTAGAATACAACCTCCCATATTCCTCAGCTCTGGAAGAGCTGAACCTGGTCATCCAATGCGGTGCGACCCCATCCGGGGCCGGAATTCTTCCCGAACTTCTTTACTACAGATATGTTGCCCTTGCAGGGCATTATTTCCCCACTTTGGAACGAAAAAAATCATTATATTGCACCAATAGTATTACAAATAGCGAATGCCATGGGTACGGTTCGAAAATCAATTACATTAACCGAGACGCAGGATCAATGGATCAAAAAGCAGATTGAAGAAGGCCATTTCACCAACGACAGTGAATACATCAGGGATCTGGTGAGGAGGGATAGGGCGGAGAATGAAAAACTGACCCGCCTGCGATTGGCTATTGACAAGGGTCTCGACAGCGGTGTGAGCGAAAAAACAATTGTGGACATTATGAAGGAGGTGGAAGAAAAACTTAAGGCAAATGGGCGCCTATAGAATTTCCACTATGGCAGGTGTAGATATGGCTGAAATTTTTGAATATGGAATTTTAAACTTTGGACTGCTACAGGCAAGGAGTTATCTAAAAAAAATGGAAACCTCCTTTGAAATGCTTTCTGAAAGACCTGAATTAAGGCGGGCAGCTTTTGAAATTCGGGCGGGGCTATTTAGATATAATTTTAAGTCACATACTATTTTCTTTAGCTCTACAGATGAGGGTATTTTAATAATTAGAATTCTGGGGCAGGCTATGGATTTCCAAAGACACATATAAAAATATAATCTTTTATAACCTCCCAATCTTTAGATTAATTTTCGCCCCTTTTCCCCACTGCCCCCGCTTCCTTCCCCACTCCCCCTTCGCCAGGCCCCATAAAAAAAGAGAGGCCCTCATCCAGGCCTCCTTTTCCCCATTTCCCCAGTTTCCCCACTGCCTCCTCTTTTAAGCCTCCTCCGCCAACTGAAGCTGATTCACCTCAAAAACCTTCCGATTCTTCCGAATGTATAAGCCTTTAACCTCCCGCTCCAGCAGTTCGGCCTCCACGAAAGAATAGATGTACTTCTCGGCAGTCTTTGCAGGGATCTTCTGCTCTACTGCCACCCGAAGGTATCCGGCGCGGTCAAAACTTTCGGGCAGGGCGTCCAGGAAGCGCTGATTTCTGCTGGTGCGCACCTTTATTCCGGAAGTTTCAGGAAG
>CBFGYW010000402.1:0-2224 GCA_965653085.1 uncultured Salinimicrobium sp. | reverse complement strand
GAGGAATTCGATATGGTGGCCCAGAGAAAGGGTTATGCCTCAAACATCAGGGCAGGGAAATACCTGCTGCGGAAGGGGATGAACAACAACGAGATTGTCAATGCCCTCAGGAGTGGAAATGTCCCGGTTTCGGTAACCTATAACAATCAGGAGCGCCTGGAGGACCTGGCAGGAAGGATAGCAGGCCAGATCGAGGCAGACAGTCTCTCCCTGCTGAAAGCGATGAAGGACACCGCCTTTCTGAAAGCACAGGGCCTGGATCTTAAAAATGCCCTGGGAATGTATATTCCCAACAAGTATGAATTCTTCTGGAACACTTCCGCAGAAGGTTTTCGGGAAAGGATGCTCAAAGAATATAAACGCTTCTGGAATGAGGAGCGATTGGCCAAGGCAGAGGCTATAGGACTTACGCCTCAGGAAGTAACTGTAATAGCTTCAATCGTTCAGAAGGAAACCGCAAAGGTTTCAGAGCGGCCTAAGGTCGCGGGAGTTTATATGAACAGGATCAACAATGGCTGGAAGCTGGATGCAGATCCCACGGTCATCTATGCGATAAAAAATAAGAGTCAGAACTTCGACACCATCATTAAAAGAGTGCTGTATAAGGACCTGACCCTCGATTCTCCCTACAATACCTATCTCTATGGCGGCATACCCCCCGGACCCATTTTTATGCCCGATATCTCCTCAATTGATGCGGTGCTGAATTATGAAAATCACGATTATTTCTTCTTTGTGGCCGATGTTGAGAATTTCGGGTATCATAAATTCGCAGAGACACTGGCGCAGCACAACAGGAATAAGCAGGAGTACGTGCGTTGGATCAATCAGCAGGAGGTATATCGTTAGATTCAGAAATCCTTTAAGGTTTCTTCCTTTTGAAGACCGCAATTGAAGTTATTCCTATTGTAGCTTTACTAAAATCTCCAGGCAGCCCTGTTTTGATTTTGGGGAAGCTATAACCTGACGTTTTTCTGTGAAAGGAATACTAATTCCCATTTCAGAAACCCCGCCTCAGCCCTTGTGAATACTGGGATTGTAGGATTTTTCTCCAATAAAAACAGCGGAAGTGATTGTGGAAAGTGTGGAATTTCTGAGAATTCTCACGGCGTTTTCTCCTAAACATTTATGATTTCGCAAATATTATCTTAAGGATGTATTAACAGGCTCGGAAACAGTAATTTAAATTTTATCTTAACTTTGTCCTTCGAATTTGGTGAAACCTTAGGCTTCTCCAGAAACAAAAAATAGGATGAAAAAGAAAATTGTAAAATTTTCAATGTTACCTATCATAGCCGCCTCAATCTTCCTGAGCTTCTCGACCAAGGAGGCTGTTGCGGAACTTGGGTCTCTCCCCTCCAAATATATCGTACCCACGATAGGTTCAGAGATTATAGTGCCTCATGCTCCCGAAGATTATGTTCCGGCCACTGAAGTGAGGCTTTACCCAAAACTGGGGAATTCTTACCTGGCTTTCAAGGAAGCGATGGGATTTAAGGAATCTGGCGGAGACTACAGCATTGTAAACGATTTTGGATATCTCGGAAAATACCAGTTTGGAAGAGGTACGCTGGAGCTGATAGGTATAGACAATATCAACATGTTCCTGAATTCTCCTGCGCTCCAGGAGGCTGCTTTTTATGCCAATGCCTCCCGCAACAAGTGGATCCTTAGAAAGGACATTGCCCGTTCTGTGGGTAAGGTCATAAATGGGGTTGAAATCACAGAATCAGGTATTCTGGCCGCAGCACACCTAGCTGGCCCCGGAAATGTTAAAAAATATCTTAGAAGCGGGGGAATCACCAGTTTCAATGACGGTTTTGGAACCTCTATCAAACATTACTTCAGAACTTTTGCCGGTTACGATACCTCCTTTGTTCAGCCGGACAGAAAGGCGCAGGTTGCTGTGAAGTAACCTTCCGGGGAAGATTATTTCAGAAAAGCAAAAACAGAGTCTAGAAGTCCTTCTGAAGAATAAAGATCGCAGGCCTTTTATGCAGGTCTATTTTGGTGCGCGCCCATTCAGAGACTGGCTTGGTTACCACATATTCTGAACTCAGGGTGAGATCGCAGCCTATGCACACGCGCGTCGCCGGGTGCAGGTATTGTACGAGGTCTTCCAGCATCTTGTTGTTCCTGTACGGGGTTTCAATAAAAACCTGGGCTTGGTTTCTTTCCAGGGAGATCCTTTCCAGATTCCTGATCTCATTCTTCCTTTCCCCTT
>CBFGYW010000401.1:0-2230 GCA_965653085.1 uncultured Salinimicrobium sp. | reverse complement strand
AGCCTGGGTTGCTGCCTACAACCAGCTTTCCACCGACAGCTTCCGGGAGAATGGAGCCTACGACAGAAAATCTTTGAGCCTGCACACTAAAATTCTCAATGGCGGCTCCAACAGCCTTTCGGTGCTGGCAAATTTCACTCGCCGTTTTGCCTATATCCCAAGTTCCATCAGTGCAGAACAGATGGCAACAAATCCTTCGGGAGCGGCCTTTACCTGGGGGGCTTCCAAAGGTTATGAGTCTTATGACAAAGGGCTGCTGGGGGTTTCCTATGAGTCCCAGATCGGAAGAAAATTCAGGAACACCACCAGCATCTATGTGAATTTTAAGGATGCCTATGAGCCCAGGCCAATCGACATATTAAAGGAAGGTCAAGTGGCTACTGGCGCGAGGACAAAATTCAACTTTGACACCAATATCTTCGGACTCCCTTCAGAATTCAGCTTAGGTGCCGAATATAACCAGGAATGGTACGATTCGGCTACCTTCGAAAATCTTTATGAGGAATCCCCTGGGCAGGGCAGCGTCCGAGGAGTCAGCCTCAGCGACAATTCGCAGTTGCGGAGCTACTACAACCTCTTCGGGCAGTGGAACCTTTCGCTATCTGAAAAACTGAAGCTGGAAACCGGAATCAACATCAATGGCACCTCTTATGAACTCACCGACCTTTACCTGGAAGACGAAGTGGACCAGACCGGCGGCTATGATTTCGGAACAGTGGTTTCTCCCAGGATTGCCGCGCTTTACGAGCTCACTTCAGAAAAGAACCTTTATGCGAGCATAAGCCACGGATTTTCGACCCCCACGGTAGCTGAAACCCTGACGCCGGAGGGCCTGATCAACCTGAACCTGAAACCTGAAACA
Source organism: uncultured Salinimicrobium sp. (assembly GCA_965653085.1). Taxonomy (GTDB): domain Bacteria; phylum Bacteroidota; class Bacteroidia; order Flavobacteriales; family Flavobacteriaceae; genus Salinimicrobium. Next base: position 1,368 of record CBFGYW010000401.1, on the reverse strand, counting down.
GGGATAAACTACGAGCTGGGCTTCAAGGGCGACTGGTTCAACAAAAGACTTTATTCTGAAGTAGCCCTGTATTCCATCCAGATCGAAAATCTGCTGGTTGCAGAACGCGTGGCTGAGGACCAGTATATTGGCCGCAATGCCGGGAAGACCAGCCACGAGGGGGTGGAAGTGCTCCTACGTTCAGACCTGCAGCTCGCGCCGCGACTTTCAGCCAGGGCCTTTGCCAATGCGGCCTTCAACTTCTTCGAATTCGAGAAATTCATTGATGACGGAGTTGATCATTCAGGTAACCGGCTGCCGGGAGTTCCAGAAAGAACCATCAACGCAGGTCTGGACCTAATCTCAGACACCGGCTTCAGCCTCTATTCCGGTTTCTTTCACAGTGGCGAAATTCCTCTGAATGATGCCAATGAAGCCTACAGCGCCGGTTATGAGCTGGTCGACCTGAAACTCTCCTATACCCACAGCTTCGCGGATCAAATGGAGCTGAGACTTTCGGTAGGGGTCAACAACCTGCTGGACGAGAAATATGCTGCCAGTGTACTTCCAAATGCAGTGGGATTCGGGGGTGCTGCTCCAAGATATTTTTATCCCGGGAACCCTCGTAATTACTATGGAGGGATTGGCTTGACCTATAGGTAGTAAAATATTGTGGGGTATAACTTTGCTAAATTCCAAGCCTTTCAGAAGATTCAATTAAATAGATTTGAACCGAAGATCCAGACCCGCTCATTCTTTCGATTTTTAATATCTTTAACACCTAAACCTCTTAAAAACCATGTTGAGAAACTCAAGAACCCTTGTATTATTTATCGCTATTGGCCTTATAAGTCAGCTGAATCACGCGCAGCTTTCAAATAAACAGATAGACGCCCTGGTAAAGAGAACCATGGAAACCTTTGATGTTCCCGGTATCGCGGTGGCGGTGCTCAAGGACGGGAAAGTCATCCATTCGGAAGGCTACGGTACCCGTTCCCTGAAATCGGGCGGAGAGGTGGACGAAAACACCCTCTTCGGAGTCGCTTCCAACACCAAGGCGGTGACTGCGGCTGCCCTGGCGCAGCTCATCGATGAAGGCAAGCTCGAGTGGGATTCCAAGGTGACCAGCATCATTCCCGAATTCAAGCTCTACGACCCTTACGTGACCAGCGAATTTACCGTCCGCGACCTTTTGACCCACCGCAGCGGATTGGGCCTCGGGGCTGGAGACCTGATGGTTTTTCCCGCTTCCAACGTTACCACCACAGACGAGCTGATCCACAACCTGAGGTATCTGAAACCCGTTTCCTCCTTCCGTTCAAAATACGATTACGACAACCTGCTGTATATCGTGGCAGGGGAGGTCGTCGCCCGGGTTTCGGGAGAGAC
>CBFGYW010000400.1:0-2235 GCA_965653085.1 uncultured Salinimicrobium sp. | reverse complement strand
CCGGATCATAATCAGTGATGTCCACTACCCTTCCGTTATCCTTGAAATACTTGTACAATTCTTTCATCCTTGGATGCAGCTTTAGATTCCTGCTTGTGATGACTTCCCCATCTGACTTGAGAGGATACAGGTAGATCTTCAGATTCTTGAAGAAAAGTTTTCCGAAGGCTTCCAAAATCCCACCACTTAAATTTCGATAATACTTCTCGTCAAAGATATCGATGAAGGTCGTGACACCCATCGTGAGTCCCATCCGCTCCTTGGTGTGCAGGGAGAAATATTCCACAACCTTATAATATTCCTGAAAATTCGAAATCATTACTGTCTGTCCCAGGGCGCATAGCAGATCGGCCCGGTCCAGGAAATCTTTCTCGTCAATCTCCCCTTCGGCTTTTAGATTGGAAAGGGTAATTTCAAAAATGACTACTGTGTTTTCTTTATCCACTTTCTTTTCATTCAGGAAGAGTTCCAGAGATTTCTCGTACATACTCATATGCACCTTTGTCACCGGCCTGAAGCTTCCGCGAAGGGTGAGGATGTTCTTCTTGTATAGGATGTTGGCAGCCAGAACATTATTTCCATCAGGCGCAAACATCACTGCTTCAGTCATACCGTTTTTAACCAGCTGAAGACTCATCAGCCTGTTATCAACTGATTTAAACAAAGGACCCAGGAAGTTGATGGTATCAATTTCAATCCGATGGGTGTCGAGATTGTCGTAAAGACTTCGCAGCAGTTCAATGGGTTTGTCGTGGAGGTAATAAGCGCCATAAATAAGGTTTACCCCCAGCACTCCTAGAGTTATTTGCTGCAGGACTGCAGAGGTTTCGTGAAATTGAATATGCAGAAGGATTTCACTGAACTCCTCTTCTGGATTGGCCTGAAACCTGATGCCCAGCCATCCGTGCCCCTTATATTTCTTAGCCCAGTCTATGGTTGTCACCGTGTTCGCATAACTGAAGAAGAGCTTGTTTGGATGCTTTTCGCGGGTGAGTCTTTTTTCAATCAGAAATGTTTCATATTCCAGCATCGCCTTAAGACGTCCTTCAGTAACATATCTCCCCTGAGGGTCCAGTCCGTAGATGGAATCACTGAAATCCTTGTCATAAGCACTCATGGCCTTTGCAATTGTGCGGGAAGGCTCTGCTGCCCTGAAGAAATGCCTCACGGTCTCCTGACCTGCCCCAATTTCAGCAAAGGTCCCGTAAATATTTTCGTTCAGGTTGATGCGCAGTGCCTTGTTTTTTGTGGAAAGGGCACTTTCTAACTCCCGGTCTCCCGCAATTCTGTTGGGCATGGTCTCTTCAGGTTATTTTTAACAGGTTCCTATTACTAATATACAACAAAAAGGGTCGGGTGAAGGAAAAAATGAACACTACTATGGTACTTCTCAGGATATGGTATGTTCCCCTGCAAAGTCAATTCTCCAGTGAGCTTTCTGAAGCAATTAAAGGTGTTTCCCTACATTTACGGGGGCAGGACCGAAGATCACGCGAAGAAGAACAGGAGAGGGTAAGACAAAGAATAGAAGATGGCAGCCGGGAATCCGGAAAACCTGGAATTTAGAAAAGGTAATTGGGGTGTTTGCGAAATAAAAAAATCCCGGACCTTATGGCCCGGGATCTTCTTAAAGGATTTCGCACCCTTTACTTTTTTGGTTGATTCTTGCCCGATTTACCGGAATCTTTCTGGCTTCCGCCCTTTTGACTTTGAGAATCATTCTTCTTTTGATTTTGCTGAGTAGCCATAATTTCAAGTTTTATGTTAGACTACTAAAGTACTTTAGAAATCTGCTCTAATTCCCTAAAAATCAATTCTTGGCTAAACTTTAAACTTTCCTGATTCAAATGAAAAATTCTTCTGAACATTCTTCTGCTCCAATTTTGATTTTGGCAAATTGTAAAGAAAAGGAAGGATTTAAAAAGTTAAGTCTGCCGAAAATCTCCTTGTAAGATATAATCTGTGCACATAAGAATAGTCTTTAAAAAAGGTCAGCGTATTGCCATTCTTCTAAAACTACAGAAAACAAAATTCTGACTGGTATCAAAGGGAGTATGATGATCCATCTTTATACACTTGATCTTATTAAAGGAATTTTTAAAAACATCAGTTAGGTCAGCCTCCGAATATTGCCTGATTTCTATTCCGCCACACCTCTTCGGTCTCTCATCTGAAAAGGTGGCCATTATCAAAACCCCGTTGCCTGTCAAACAATTTTCCGCCATTCCTACATAA
>CBFGYW010000399.1:0-2239 GCA_965653085.1 uncultured Salinimicrobium sp. | reverse complement strand
TTGCAAAACTCACCGATGCCAAGATCTGGGTCCTCCACGTCACCGAACCCGACCTCGATTCGTATCGGGCCCTGGAGGCCGGACCCCAGTTCCTGCACGACAAACGCGTGGAAGACCGTAAAAAGGAAGCAGCCTACGTAAAGCAGAAGGCCGAGGAGCTCGACAGCCGTGAAGGCATCACCGCTGAGGGCGTCCTCATAGAAGGCTCCCTGCCGCAGGCCATCATCAAAAAAGTGGACGAACACAATATTGATCTCATCATAGCCGGCCATCAGCGCAAGAATTTCCTCTACGACCTCTTCGCCGCCAACACCAAAAGGGACCTCATCGACGAGCTGAAGATCCCCCTGCTGGCCGTGCCGCTGGGGTAGTTTTATAAGGCCCCGCTGGGGATTATCATATTGGACTCCTCCGGAGTCGGGTCTGTGGGACAAAAAACTGGGATCTGAAGATCCCAGCCCGTATGGCGCTGTGATCTGAAGATCACACGCAGCGAACACACGCATTTATTTTTACTTACTGTTTATTTACGTATTTGCTGGGCGAGATCTTCAGATCTCGGCCTTTCCGGGCGCCAATCTTCAGATTGGCATACTCGAATCCTAAAATCCCAGCCACAGGTTAATGGAGCAAGCCAAATCCTGAACCTCCTGCACCTTCCCCTAACGAATCCCTGCCAATACTTCCCCCAAAAAATTTTCTTAAAAAACTCATAAACCCTATCTTTGCGAAAATAGAATTCCGGAATTCTTTTTTCCCCCCACAATTCAGAAAAAAATATTTATGAGCAAGTTTGTGCTTACCCTCCTTTTCCTGTTATCCATCACAATATCCCATTCCCAGCAGCTGGTGGGGTGCAGCTCACCTCTGATGCCTTCGCCACCGTCATTTCCTGGTTCCCTTACCTGCTTACCCTGGTGGTGCTGCTGTTCGCCTTCTCGACCACCATCTCCTGGTCCTACTACGGTATGCGTGCCTGGACCTACCTCTTCGGAAGAAGCACCCAAAGTGAGCTGATCTATAAACTTATCTTTCTTCTATTCGTGGTGATGGGTGCTTCAATAAGCCTGGGCGCCGTGCTGAGTTTTGCCGATATGATGCTGTTGTCGATGGCTTTCCCGAACATTTTAGGCCTTTATATCATGGCCGGAGAAGTGAGAAAAGATATGAAGGAATACCAGCGCAAGCTGAAGGCCGGGGAGCTGTTCACGCGGCCGGAGAAGGTTTAATACAAAAAACGGATCTGAATATCACACGCAGCGAACTCACAATATTGTGCGCAATTGCTGGGTGAGATCTTCAGATCTCAGCCCTTTTGGGCGCCAATCTTCAGATTGGCACGTCTGAGTGAGCAAAATTTCCCTCTTTTCCAAAATTCCTTCCCCATTCCAACAAAAAATGTTAACTTCCCCATCCTTTAAAAAATAAATCCTTTCCGGCATCCAAAAAACCATGCATTTAGGCTTCCTCACTCCTGAATACCCCCACCCCCGCACCACGGTTGCTGCAGGCCTTGGCACCAGCATCAGGAACCTAACCCTGGCCCTGGTGGCGAAAGGAGTGAAGGTTTCCGTGTTCGTCTACAGTCAGAAGGAAGATGCTGTTTTTACTGAAGACGGCATAAAGCTGCACCTCATCAAACACCGCCGGTACAAATACCTGGGCTGGTACCTCCACCGGAAGACCATCCAGAACTACCTCAACAAATTTATAGCCGTAGAAAAGATCGATGCCATTGAGGCTCCCGACTGGACCGGCATCACGGCCTTTATGAAACTGCGCTGCCCCCTGGTGATAAGGATGAACGGCACCGATGCCTATTTCTGCAAGCTGGAAAACCGCCCACAGAAGAAGAAGAATTTCTACTTTGAAAGCAAGGCTCTGAAGTCGGCAGACCATCTGCTGTCTGTAAGTCAGTTCACGGCTGAGGAGACCCGGAAGCTATTCGGTCTGAAAAAGAAGATCACGGTCATCCCCAATTCGGTTGACGTGGAAACCTTTACTCCCCTCTCCGAGCTGGAACCTGAAGCCTGCAGTATTCTGTACTTCGGCACCATCATTCGCAAGAAGGGGGTATTGGAGCTGCCATCCATCTTCAACAAGGTCGTCAAGTCCATTCCAGAGGCGGTCCTCTACCTCGCCGGGAACGACGTGGTGGATACGCAGAGTTTTCTGTCCACCCGGGCACTGGTGATGGAGGAATTCTCCCCCACAGCCTCCCGCCGGGTGAAATGGCTGG
>CBFGYW010000398.1:0-2247 GCA_965653085.1 uncultured Salinimicrobium sp. | reverse complement strand
AGTTCGAAGGTGGCACGTAATTTATCAATCATGGGATTTTTCTCCCTGAGCTTCTCATATTTCTCCATGGGGGTGAAGGCGAACTTCTTTGCAACACTCTCGTTCACCTGGATCTCCAGGGAGATCTGGGTGTTCTGAAGTTTCTCCTTCAGGAAGCCCATAAGTGGATACTGAATCCTTTCCAGTTCCAGTTTCATGGTCTCATTCGGAAGCTCAAGCACAATGCTTTTGCCTTTCAGCACTGGCGTGTCGGTCTCCATGATCGAGGCCAATATTTTCTCCCCCTTGTCATTCTGAAGGTCCACGAACTCCTGCCAGGCCTGCTGCATCGCAGCTTCTGTAAATTCTTCCGTCTTTTCTGTCGAAGCTTCCGATTCAAATCCCCTCTGCTGGGCTTCCAGTTCCTTTTTCTTCTGAATGCTTTTCAGGGAAAGGCCCGAAACCTTCTTCTTTTCCAGCTTTAAAGCCGGTTCTACCATAACGGAGGTATCTTCAAGGGCCGTAGTATTCACTGAATTCGGAAACTCTTCCTTAATAAGGGCCGGCTCCTTCTCCTGAAGGACCACGGGGCCGACGAATTCACTTCTGTCTGAAGCTTCTTCCTCGATTTCAACATCAGGAGTACAGTTCTCCTTACTGCCATTTTCAACCGATGGGATCTGGGCTTCAGGTTCCGGGGCTGAATGTCCTACCGAGTATTCGTTATTGGTAATAACCTTCTTTTGCTCTGGGGATATTTTCAGGGCAGGGGTAGGTACCGGGGACTGCGTGAAATTTGAAGCAGGGATTATAAAGGATTCATCCTTTTTTTTTTCACCATTGAAGGTGATTGACGCCAGCTGCATCAGGGCAAGCTCCACCAGCAACCTCTGATTTCTGCTGTTTTTGTATTCCAGGTCACAGGCGTTTGCAATTTCTATCCCCTTCATCAGGAATTCGGGAGAGGTCTTTCTGGACTGCTCGTAATATTTCTGCTTCGTGTTGTCGCCAACTTCCAGGAGGTTGATGGTCCTGGCATCTCTACATACCAGCAGGTCCCGGAAATGCGAAGCAAGGCCTGAAATAAAATGATGCCCGTCGAACCCGTGAGACAGGATCTCATTGAAGAGTACGAACAGTTGTGGAATATCATTCTGAATAATAAGATCGGTAGCTGTGAGGTAAGTATCGTAATCCAGGACGTTCAGGTTCTCTGTCACGGCCTGCCTGGTGAGATTCTTTCCGCTGAAGCTTACAACCCTGTCATAGATCGAGAGCGCATCCCTCATGGCTCCATCTGCCTTTTGGGCGATGATATGAAGTGCATCGTCTTCGGCAGTTACCCCTTCCTGTTCCGCGATGTAGGCCAGATAATTCTTGGCATCTGTAACAGTAATCCGCTTAAAATCGAAGATCTGGCAGCGGGAAAGGATGGTAGGGATGATCTTGTGCTTCTCGGTAGTGGCCAGGATGAAGATGGCGTGCTTAGGTGGCTCCTCAAGGGTCTTCAGAAAAGCATTGAAGGCAGCCTGCGAGAGCATGTGCACCTCATCGATGATGTACACCTTGTATTTTCCAACCTGGGGCGGGATCCGCACCTGGTCTATCAGGTTCCGGATATCATCCACCGAGTTGTTGGAGGCAGCATCCAATTCGAAAATGTTGAAGGCAAAATCCTCCTCCGGATTTTCGGTGGCCTGCTGATTTATCTTTTTGGCAAGTATCCGGGCACAGGTGGTTTTGCCCACTCCCCGCGGGCCGGTGAACAGGAGGCCCTGCGCCAGGTGATTGTTCTCAATGGCATTAAGGAGGGTATTGGTGATAGCCTGTTGCCCCACCACATCCTTGAAGGTCTGGGGGCGGTATTTCCGTGCCGATACTACAAAATGCTCCATTGAAATGATTTAGGTTACAAATATAAAAATACACTGCCGAATTCCGGAAAGAAGCAGCTTATTTTATCCACATACTTATAACAAAAGCTTCACAGTTCATCGCCCGGTTCTTCCCCTAAATGAAGAAGGACTAACGATAACCAATTCTCCTTCTTCCATTCTGGGTGACCATCAACCTGTCCTTGGAAAGCAGATAGTGAAGGGCCTGATTAATATCCTTGAATTTGGTGTTCATTTCCAGTTCCAGATCTGCAATCTGGGTCTTCAGGTCTTTGTAATCTGATAAATGCCGTCGCAACAATACAAAGGCCCGAATGATGGAAATATTAACCTCAATGGCCTTTTTACTGCTAAGGACACTGGAAAGCATGGA
>CBFGYW010000397.1:0-2248 GCA_965653085.1 uncultured Salinimicrobium sp. | reverse complement strand
AAAGATCCAGGACTACTCCCACACATATCAATCCGAAACAGGTCCATTAACTGGGGCTCCGATCCCCTGTTATTCTGAAACTGATTCCTTTGTATCCTCTTCTTCGGAAAAAAATCTTCCGGCGAAGATGGGGGCGACGATGCAGACGAGCACAAGGAAATACTTCGGAGTGAAATCGGGGGTGAAATTCATAATGATCAGGTAAGCGCCGCTTATTCCGAAGAGCAGTTTCAGGATTCGCCTGTCAAAGGCCCAGGCAAAAACCAGATATGCCAGCCCTATGAGACAGAACATTGCGGTACTGAGGAGCTGGCTGGTTTTGTCGCTGTAATTGAAAAACCAGTCGGATATGTTTCCCGCCAGGACGATTCCCAAAAGGATCCTGTAGATTTGGATGGCATTCTGCTTAAAATAATGGGTCATTGGTCAGTCTTTGCTGCTAATGTAACATTTTTTAAAGTTCAACATGACTTAAGTCATACCTCAACCAAAAAAGGTGTTCTAATTTTAGCTTATATTAATACTAAATGGTATTGGTGAGCACAGGATCCATCACACTCCCTTTTCAGCCTTGTTATCTCAATTTCATTTCTAATGAAAAAGCTACTCGCCATCATGTTTCTCAATATGTACCTGGTTTCGACCACCGAGCTCTCGCAGGTTTTGAAGTTTCCGGTACTGGTGGAGCATTATTTTGAGCACCAGGAAAAAAATCCCCGGATTTCAGTGGGCGTTTTTTTGATAGACCATTACAGCAATCACCTGGAAGATCATCTGGAGAACACCGATTTTGAGAGGGATAAAAAACTTCCCTTTATACTCCATAATCAAGTGCTGGCCGTTCCTTTTATCTGCAGGGGAGAGAATAGCTGAATGTTTTCCTTGCTCATATCTTTTCTTTTTCACTTAAAGATAAAGAAAAATTCCGAGGCAGGCAGAAGGAAAGGCGCCTCCTGCTGCCTGGCCGAACCTGCAGACCTTCACTGCAGACAGCAAAATATTCAGGATCAGGCCACTGAATAAAACCTGCCAAAAAACGCAAAAAAACTTTCCCGTTAATGAAAAAGCTTTCTATATTTGCATCCGCTAAGAAGAAAGGGCAGGCCCCGACTTCTTTTCGACCGGAGAAATGGCAGAGTGGTCGATTGCGGCAGTCTTGAAAACTGTTGAGGGTAACACCTCCGGGGGTTCGAATCCCTCTTTCTCCGCGAAGGGACCACCATATCCCACCAAAAGCCCGCAAACTGTAGTGTTTGTGGGCTTTTTAATTTTTAATGATATCGGATATTATCAAGAGAATTCCACCGGTGAAAATAATATAAGCGATAAGGAGAAGATATTTCCTGAAAACTTAAAGAAACCTTTACTTCTTATCGCTCTTATTCCCTTAAAGGACCTTTCCTATTTTCCGGGATGATCATCCCCGCCTATCATCCTGGAGGTAACCCCTTTATGTAGGCGTTCTGCAATCCATATTCCCGAAAAATGCAGCACAAGGAAGGAAGGCAGCCAATAGATGGCTAGTTTGTGCAGCATTTCCATTGTTTCCTTCCATTCTCCGGGGCCCCACTTGAGGTAAAATCCCGTAATGGCCGCTAGGGCAACCAGAAGGTAGAACAGCAGGTAGGTGCCGCCCTGAAGGCGTTCCTTGACGTCGATCTGGCGGCTGAAGGGATTGGGGAATCGAAATCCTTTTAAAAACATATAAACTATACGGCCAGCAAAGGCTGCCAGCACCAGGTATGCTGCCCATTCGTGCCATTGCCACATAGGACTGAGGATGCCCTTGGCAATTTCCAGCATTGATTCCCGTTCCATCAAAATCTGTTGCCTCTGGGTTGCCGATTCGACGGCCGCAATGATGGTGTTTTTACTCATCCAGTACATTCGTAGAAAGCCGGTAAGAAATAATACCGACATAAGCCCCGCAAGCGCCCAGTGCAACAATCGGTGCAGGCGGGTAAAGGGCAGGTTTATTTTGGTTTTCATTGTCTTTTGCGTTTTTAGTGCCCATTTCTCTGACTGCTTGATTGCAGCTAAGGTTATGGGTCTGGTTTTATTTAATCTTGGGAAAGGGGCAAAGGCTGAGAATTATCGAATGCACCCTTTGATCGTTCTATAGGTGTAATATGAAGCCGTAGCTTAACCATGCCATTGCCATCTTTTATAAGGGAACTACCCTAAAGTTGGCGGGTGCCAGACATGGCTGACAAATTGATCTTTATAAAGCGTTTCCCCCAACACCACT
>CBFGYW010000396.1:0-2249 GCA_965653085.1 uncultured Salinimicrobium sp. | reverse complement strand
TGGAGCGAGGCATTGGGCAGAAAAGAGGCAGATTTTCCGTATATTAATTCCCTGAAGGGCCTAACAGGCCATTGCCTGAGCGCCGCCGGAAGCCTGGAATGTGTAGCTGCCGTGCTGCAGCTGCATAAGGGCTTCCTGTTTGGAAACCTCAATTCCGAAGACCTGCATCCCGAGATAGAAGCCATCGTAGGCAGGGAAAAGGTGCCCCTTAAGACCAGGGAACTTCCTGTCAGGACCCTGGCGAAGGCCAGCTTCGGCTTTGGAGACGTGAATGCCGTGGCCATTCTTCAGAAATACTATGGATGACAACCAAAGAAAATAACAGATATGAAACAAGACGAGATCCTTTACTGCCTGAAACAGATCGTGGCCCCTTATGTACAGAATGATGATGCCTTTCAGAATTTCAATGAAAAGACAGATTTCCTAAGGGACCTGGAGATCAATTCCGCCAATCTGGTAGACATCATTCTCGATGTGGAAGATGAATTTGACATTGCCATTGACAATGATTCCATGGACAGGATGGTGACGGTGCAGGATGCGGTAAGGCTGATAGAAACGAAAAGAGGGCAGGCGTGATCGGCAACGATATTGTCGACCTGGAGCTGGCGGCGGTTCAAAGCAACTGGAGAAGGAAAGGTTTCCTGGAAAAAGTCTTTACTGCTTCGGAAAGGGAAATCATATCTTCCGGCGAAGATCCCGATCTTACTGTCTGGTTGCTGTGGAGCATGAAAGAGGCTGCATATAAGGCCCACCAGCGGCGGTTTTCCCTTTCCCGAAGGCTGAACTGGCAATATCAGGAATGTATCGCTGCAGGGGCTTTAAAACAGCTTTCAGAAGGAGTTGTGGCCCTGGGGGATTCCCGGTATTACACCTATACAAGTATCACCTCCGGAAGCCTTCATACCATTGCTGTTGCAGATCGGCATTCCGGCTTTTCAGAAGGCTTTTTTCAGCAGCCCTCTTCAGCTGCAAGAGCGAATTTTCTCAGCCGTATTTCCGAAGAAAAAGCCCTTTCCCGCCGGCAGCTTTCCATAGGGAAAAACAACGCCGGCGTCCCTTTTGTTCTGTATAAAAACCAGCGGCTTCCCCTGGCATTTTCCCTCAGTGCCCACGGCCGATTCTCGGGTTTTTGCCACCCGTTAATGAACTCTTAAAGCTCAGTTAAACCGCTGCTAAAGGGTTTTGAACACTATGGGGGTGGTCGTATATTTATTTGAACTCAAAAATGATGTAAATGAAGACGGTAGAAAAAAGAGAAGTGTACTCCAGCCAGTCGGCGGAATTCATCCAGAACACAGAGGAAGGCAAATTTGTAAAACTAGTTTCAGATACCTTCATTATTAAGATGGAGAATGGAAAACAGGGTTATGCGCTCAGGCATTTGAATGGGAAGGATATGCTGCTGATAGATACTTCCGAGAAGGGGGCACAAAAGGCGGTGAAACAGCTGGTAACCGATGGGTATAAGATTAAGGGAATTATTCTTACCCATAAAGGTGCCATCGCCCACGCCTATGATTCCCTGAAGACAATTTCTGAAGACGCGGGAGGGGCGCCCATTTTTACACATCCCATCAATGTCAATGATTCTTCCTTTGCGGTAAAGGACATCTCGGTGAAAAACAGTGTCTTCGACCACTTTGCCATAACGGTTCACGATTTTCCTTCCAAATCCGGGGAGTCCACAGTCCTCTATTCCGAAATCAATGAAGGAATGATCTTCGCAGGCTGCAGTGCCGTGGGAGCTCCGTATGACTCAGATGAAAAAGGTTTCAAAAGGCCAGAAATGGGAAGCGAGAACAAGAATTACAGCCTTTCTGAAAGCTGGGGCGCGATCATGCACGAATTCAGGTATTTCTTCCCTCACCAGGGCAAGCCGGCCTTCAACCTTTCTGATGGGGAACAGAAGGACCTGATCCTGGCCCTGAGTGATTCCAAAAAACCTAATTCGGTGAATCCAAATCTCTAAATGCTGCTTCAATATTGAAAGGTGTCAACTACAGATACAAAGCTCCTGGAACTTTTCAGGAGTTTTTTTTTTCCCACTTCTCAAGGACTTCCGGAGGCCTAACCTTGTTGCAGCATCCTTAAATTAATTGAAAAACAACCACTTAAGTCCTATAATTTATTTAACTTATAGCTTCAAAAAAAGAGCTGCCATGGCAATGAATGTTACCCAGAAACTGATCTCCTCCCATCTGGTGCAGGGAGAGATGATCCCCGGAAAGGAAATAGGAATAAAA
>CBFGYW010000395.1:0-2254 GCA_965653085.1 uncultured Salinimicrobium sp. | reverse complement strand
TGCTGCGGAAGAGATCAGGAAGCTGAAAGCAGATGGCGACGGAGATCTGTATGTTTTCGGAAGTGCCAACCTTTCTGAAACCTTTATCAGGGAGGACCTTTTTGACGAGTACCGAATTGGGATCTCTCCTGCCATCCTGGGCAGCGGTAGTCCCCTTTTCGGGCGCGGCCTGCCCTCCGGTAAGCTCTCCCTCACTTCCTCGCAGCAGCTTTCCAATGGTGGGATGGTTCTGAAGTACGTCCCTAAATAAAACAGAATGTTAAGGTTATTAAAAAAAGTGTACTTTTATTAAAACCTTTTGAACCAGCAGCTTAGCCTGTTCGTCAAAAAATATGTCTGTTTTATGAAGCCATTTTACCTTCCTGTGGTCCTGTCTGTACTGTTCTTATGCAGCTCCTGCGGTTCAGAAAATGAAATTGAGGACGAGGCCGATCCCGAAACTGACAACCTTATCTTTCCCGATGCAGCCTTTAAGAATGCCCTGGTGAACACCAACAGTGTCGATACCAATAACGATGGGCAGGGGGATGTGGATATGGATATCAATAATGATGGGGAGATCCAGAGGCCGGAAGCAGAAGCAGCCAAAGGATTGATCCTGCGTTTCGATTACAGTAGCCTTGGTCGCTATGTCGACCTCAGCGGGATCGAAAATATCATCAACCTCACCTCCCTCAGCATCACAGGAGAGGGGGTACTTTTTGAAGGAAATAAAACTTCCAAATTCATCAATTACGACTTTACGCAGTTGAAGGAACTGAAATACCTGAAGCTGAACCACCTTGCCAGCAATTTTTTTGATAAGCTGGACCTTTCGGGGCTGGTAAAGCTGGAGGAGGTGGACCTGTCCCATAACCGGCCCAACGAATACCAGCAGGATTTCAGGATCCCGATGAATTATATCTGGGTCAATATGGAAGGCTGTACCGGGGTGACAAAACTGGCGTTCGTCAACTCCTTCCTTAAACTTGATCTTTGCCAGGTACCCTCAGTAAAAGTGCTGGATATGTGGTATCTCGAAGGAGGCGAACCCTCCGTTTTTGATTTCCACTGTCTCGAGCAGCTGGAATGGCTGGATATTTCTGAAAATCTTATCGACTCCCTCATCCTTAAAAATTCCTCCGTAGTCACTACCCTTGGCACTGCCGATATGGGCTCAGACGAAGGTGCCTACCTTCCCTATGCCGAATTTATATGTATCGATGATATCCAGGAGGAACGGGACCAGATCGCAACCCTGGTAGGGCCAGATACAATTGTCACGACCGAATGCCCTTTATAATGTGGCTCACCAACGCCTTCAGCAACACTCAATCCTGTGAAAATGTTTAAATTTATCCGGCCTGCTCCTCTTCAGCGGACTTAGGACTTACTCATCTTCTTGGCATCTTCCCCCAGCCCCTTCACATCGGTAGGATAGGGATTTGCCTGCAGGGTTTTTGCCAGATGCACCAGGTTATGCACCATCAGCAGCAGCATCCGGTTGGTGAATTCGTGTTTATCCCCTTCCGCCTTGATATATGATTCCCCCGGTCCCGCTTTCCCCACATAATAGGTAAAGGCATTGACCGGAATGCTGAAACCCTGTTCCGAAAGGTCATAACAAATACTGGAGATGGCCTTCTTGGCCCCATCCTCATTCCCGTCGACCATCACCCCGCCCACTTTGTTGTAGGTGGGGTACTGCCCGGTTTCCTCATCCCCCTCCTGCCAGATTCCATCGAGCCTCTCTGCCACGCTTTTGGCCACAGAACTGCGGTCCCCCCGCCAGATGGGGGTGGCGATGATCATAATGTCACAGGCCTTGATCTTCTTCAGGATTACAGGCCACTCATCCCCCTCGCCCTCATCAGAGCTGTTGCCCAGGCTCACCCGGTAATCTGCCACCCGCAGCTCCTCGGTCTCCACGCCCAGCTCCCTGAAGACCTTTTCAGCGTTTTTGATGAAGGCGGAAGTATTGGAGGTGGTGGGCGATTTTTTCAGGGTGCAGTTGAGAAACAGAGCTTTTAAAGCCATAACGAGTGTCTTTTGGAAAAGTTTTAGAATATTAAGGATCAAGGCTTAAGGTACTGAAAAATATTGGAAATTCTATCTTTAAAAGGTTGGATTCTAAGAAGTTGCCACTCCGCCGGAGTAAAAAACCTACTTAACCTTGCCCTGGAAGGGCAATATATTTGTAGAAAAGAAGGCTCGCAGATTTCCGGCCCCGGATGGGGCCGCACCTGTTTAGAGATATCCAGGTTCAGCTCTTCCA